>CP033464.1:110000-410000 GCA_007833815.1 Brevibacillus laterosporus
AGTCAGCTCGGTCAATCGTTTAAAAGTAACCATTTTCATCCCCCTTTAATAAATACTAAGCAAATTCAAACGAAACGATGCTTTTAAATTTGACATTAACGTACAAAACAATTTTATTCTCTCATTTGATTGTTCTTTGTTCAACTAAATCGGATGAAAAAACTTATTTATCAAAAAAATCTGAACAATAATTTTGTTTCAGCTACTGCGGATTAGAAGCATGCTGGGAACATAACTTTTACAAAATATCCAGCTCATTGAAATAAAAAGGGGAATATGATTTCCCATATTTCCCTGCTTTCTGACTATTCAACTGCCTACACCTGCTGAACAACTCCGCAACCACGGCTTACAAATTGATAAACGCTATCCGTAAGCTCCATAATGTCATAGCTTTGGTCGTTCATCACCCAATTAGTCATTAGTCATCCACAACGCCAAAAACCATTCTACGAGTTACTTTCATATTTAATTGAGAGTCAAATTCTCCGTTTTCAATACCCAATTTTAATATCTTATCAATCATCGAAAGATAATCTTTTAGGATCTTATTAATTGTGCGGCGTACTTCCTTGTCAGAATGCCTCAATTCTAATTGGGTTACTACAGCAAAATGTGGATTGGTAGAAAATAGCGAAAAATGACCTTCTACAAATACTCGTAGCTTATCCGACGCCTTAACCTCACGATCTATATCAGGTGACATCTCTTCTAGAAACTCTGTAATTTTATCTTCAAATAACGACAACAAAATGTCTTCCTTATTTTTAAAATATAAATAGACCGTACCGTCGGCAACACCAGCCCTTTTGGCAATCTTTGAAACGTGGGCTTGTTGAAACCCGTTTTCGGCAATAACCACTGTTGCAGCCTCTATAATTTTTTTATACTTCGGTTTTAATTTTCGCAAATTGAATCCCTCACCTATTGATTGAGCTGTATATCAATCTCCCATTATTTTAGACTATCACAACAAATCTATCCCAACAATGTTTATTAAAAGAAAAACAAAGTACGCTGTCCCGAGGACCAGCGTATCTCTATCAAACATATAGGATGTTATAGAAAAAGTCGACAGGTTATCCTAAAAGAAGTAATCCCTTTTTTAAACGCAACTCATCTACCACGTATAATAAAAAGATACCGGCCATATTAACATACGTATTTTTACTGTCGATATCATCAGCAATACCACCATTACTTTGTTGAAGTGTAAATAAAAAACTAGAGGCTCTATCTACTTTCTCTCTGTCTATTCGTTTCACTCCTTTTACACCAAGTAAAAAGGAAAGACTGGATAGAGCATAGGTACCATCTGCAAGTTTAAAGGAACCGTCCTCTTTCATCTTATCACCTAAAGAGATCAAGGCTTCTGTGAACAGATCCGGTTCTTGCATAAGGTATGCAGACCAACCAGTAGCAAAATACTCTGCATAAGGAGGATTCATCTTTCGTTTCCCCTCTTTATCCAGCATCACAGCAAAGCGCTTTTCTTTATCATCATAAAAAAGGGAAAAATTCTCTTTTAGTTCCTTTGCATACACACTGGCACTACTCATCGGATATAGCTTAGCATAAGCTCGTAGACCAATATATGTTTCAGCATTATCTGCTGCAAATTTTATGTACAGCTTGTCATACTCGGTCAGGCTGAGCTCAGTTGGATTTGTATTCTTCTCTGTCTTTTTCTTTTGGTAGGAGCTCCAAAATAGTCCGTCTTTGGTATCACGATTATGGCGAATCAGGAATGTATAGGCGCGACTGGAAGCAATTTTGGTTTTTTGTATCAACCACTTATTTGATGATCGTTCCTTTAACTCAGAGGTAACATGAATAAACAGTGCCATTGTAGTATCTACTCCACGGATAGCAGCAAACTCAGAATAACTTACGGGCAAAGTGGGCAGATAGCGTTTCCCCACTTTTTTATAAGATAAATACCAATCCCCCTCCCGATTTTGTACCTCAACAAGCCATTGCATACCTCGCTCGACCGTTTCAAGATATTCCTTCTTTCCTGTCAGATCATATGCAGCTAAAAGTCCCATCATGGCATACAGCATATTGGAATCTGTATTGATGTAGCCAGATTCGTTCATTGCTCCTTGCTCATCTTGTTGTTGTCTAATAAAAGTAGCTGCCTTCTCCATCGCTTGTTTTAGCTGCTGATTTGTTTGTTTTTGTTGAGCGTAAATAGTTGGCACGTGAACCTGTTGTATTAGAAAAACATTTAGTACACAAAACATACACATGCTTTTTCGTAGAAATTCCTTCACCGATACCACCTCTATACTTAGACTTTCCGTTGACTTCGAAAAATTTGCCTGTGAAGTACAGGAAAATCTGGGAAGGAATTTTTACAAACAAAAAGCCTTCCCCTTGATGTCAGAGAAGACTTTTGTATGACTATAGTAAAATAATATAAATTACCCCAAAAATACTGATAATACCTAAACCAAATACGAAAGTAATTCCTTGTACGTCTAGATCACTTTCTCTCCACCAAAGTTGCACATACCGCTGACACTGGGTGCGTAGCCACTCCATAGAAAGTCCCCCTTCTTCTCAACATATGTACCAGAGAAAAGGAAGGGCTGGACGTTTAACAGATAAGGCACACTTATCTTTGTCTGTTACGCTTGCGGTTCCTTAGAGTAATGATCAACCACCTGTTCACGCAAAGCTCGTTTTAGGAATTTGCCTACAGATGTTTTAGGAATCTCCGCCACGAACAGTATATCGTCTGGTAACCACCACTTAGCAAATTTCGGTTCCAAAAAGGCAAGAATCTCTTCCTTAGAAACGCTCTGTCCTTCTTTTACTACCACGCACGCTATTGGGCGTTCTCCCCATTGCGGATGAGGTACACCTACGCATGAAGCTTCAAGTATGGACTCATGTCCCATTAAAGCATTTTCCACATCTACAGAAGAAATCCACTCCCCACCGCTCTTAATCAAATCCTTTGTCCGGTCAACTAGTTTCACAAAACCTTCTGCATCCACGGTCGCTACGTCCCCCGTATGTAACCAGCCATCTTGGAATGTCTCTTCACTCCGCTCATCTTTATAATAGCTATCCGCAATCCAAGGCCCTCGGATCAACAACTCTCCCATCTCTTCCCCATCTGCCTTCACTTCACCATTTGGACCTACTATCTTCATCTGAAGTCCAGGAACCAACGTTCCCTGTTTACTGAGGTAACCCAATTTTTCTTCCTCGGATAGTTCTGCTTCCTGGTAACTTTTTAGCTTAGAGCATGTTACCAATGGGCTAGTTTCGGTCATTCCATATGCAACATAGAAGGGAATGTTAAACTTGTTGCGGTACGTTTCTATGAGACTGCGTGGGGAAGCAGATCCGCCACAGACAACCGCTCGTAAGCTGGATGTTTCGTATCGACCATGCTCTAATTCTTGTAAAAGCCCTAGCCAAATCGTGGGTACCCCGGCTGTGATACTTATTTTTTCTGTTTCAATCAGATTAGCTAAGATTTGAGGGGTAAAACGTGGGCCAGGCAATACTTGCGTACACCCAAACCATGTAGCAGCAAAAGGGAAACCCCATGCATTCACGTGAAACATGGGCACTACCGGCATCGTGATATCTTGTTCAGATAAAGCTAATGTATCTGCTAGCCCTATGGACATGGAGTGTAACACAATTCCTCGATGGGTATAGATAACACCTTTTGGATTCCCTGTAGTAGCAGATGTGTAACACATACCGGCCGGATCGTTCTCTTGGATGTCAGTTGGATATTGATAGGAAGGATCTGCTTGGTTTAGCAGCTGTTCATAGGAATATAGAGGTTCTAGGGATGAGGCAGGCAATTGATCATGATCTGTCATCAGTACATAGGCCTTTACACTGTGTAAATGATCTTTTATTTGCTCGAGTAAAGGAAGGATATCATCGTCCACCAACAATACCTGATCTTCTGCGTGATTAATGATGTAGATAATGTGTTCAGGAGATAATCGGATATTGATGGTATGCAAAACCGCCCCCATACTAGGAATGGCAAAGTAAGCTTCCAAATGTCGGTGATGATTCCATGCAAGAGTCCCTACTCGTTCTCCACGTTTAATGCCTAGCGATTCAAGCGCACTAGCCAAACGTCGTGTTCTCTCTCCAATCTCTCGGTAAGTAAATCGATAGATACCTGTAGACGTACGTGATATTACCTGTTTTTTACCAAACATTTTTTCTGCTCTTTCCATCATAGGCGCAAGTGTTAACTGTGCATTCATCATTGCAAACTCCCCCTCTTTTTTTTCAATATTTTGGGACCGGAGCTATTCTAGTTGCACGAACCGCCTGAAAACGTTTGCTTCTGAATATTCATTCTTGCTAATTCTTGTATTTCCTTTCCCAAGCCCCAAAGAAAGTTGTAAAATAGTACAAATAAACAATTGTATATTTCTGTCTTAATAAAGGAGAATATCATATATGGTAATTATTGTAAAAATATCTACAGAACAGCAATGGAATACTGCCAAGGAACAAGGTATATATCTACATCCATCCCTAGAGACAGAAGGATTTATTCACTGCTCAACGCCAGATCAATTTGAAGGCGTTGCTAATCGCATATACAAAGGACAAAACAATTTACTACTCTTAGTGATTGATCCTACTCGACTTAGCGCGGAATTAAAATATGATCCAGCCAAAGACGGACAATTGTATCCTCATATTTATGGCCCCCTCAATGTAGATGCCGTCATTCGAGTAATATCGTTTTCATCTGACAAAAAAGGATATTTTTCCCTACCTGCCGAACTTTCTTCCTTGTAACGAAAGTCTAGTTATAAAGAAGGGAAGTGTCAGGATGAACCCCGTTCAACAATTTTTTGTCAAGCAAGTCCCATTTGCCCAAACAATTGGAGTTACCATCACACACACATCATCTGGAGAAGCATGTGCCAAGCTCCCTTTTTCTCCTTCTAATGTAAATCATGTTGGCACCATTCATGCTGGTGCCCTATTTACATTAGCTGAATCAGCCGCTGCTGCTTCCATTTTATCTACCTTTTCTGACTTAGTTCCTCATATTTTGCTACTGGTTACCAAAAGTTCTGTCGAATACACCGCACCAGCTCAAGGTAATATTGTAGCGATCGCTTCCATTTCCAAAGAGACTGAGCAATTGGTTCGCAACACACTTTTGCAGCCCAACGATCGGATACGTTTTACCATACACACTGAAATCAAGCAGGAGGGAGCCGATGAAATAAGTGCATTGGCTCAATTTGAGATGTATATGAAGCGTAACGAAGAAGGTAAACAATAGCGTTATCAACGTTACTAACACTGGATGAGACAGGTCGTGAATGATATGAATTTATTTTCTTCCGGTAACGATACGTTATTTCAGTCCATTATTGCCGAAGCTCCGTTAGGCATCATTAGCGTGGCGGATACTGGTCACATCCTTAGCTGCAATCATGCAGCCAGTAGCACATTTGGCTACCGGGAAGAAGAGATCATCGGCAAATCCTTTCCTATCTTATTTCCAACCATTCATGGATCTACCTTTCATTCTTTATTTCAACAAGGAAACCAATCCATTCCTTTATATAATCAGGAATGGATTGGTTTACACAAGAATGGAGCTAGCTTTTCCATAGATGTACACACAACAATCATTACAAACAGTACTCCTCGAATTCTTGCCATCTATGTCAAACAAAATCAGAGTCAAAAATCGGACCTTTACCAGTCCCTGTTTGAGCAGAATCCTTTCCTTGTATATTCTACGGACTTACAAGGCAGAATTTTCAGTTTAAACCATGCAAGCGAACAGATTCTAGGCTACTCCGCACATGAGTTAATTGGCCGTTCTTATCAAGATTTGATGATGTTTGAGGAAGATCGAACTGCCGAAAGTATACGATTCCGTCGTGTTCTTCAAGGAGGGCATTATAAGCTAGAAATCCCCTTTTGCAATAAACGTGGGCACCTGATCTACATTTGCCTGATCAGTTTTCCTAAAGTATTTGAGTCACAGGTAGTAGGCGTGTATTTTATGGGGTTTGATATTACGGCTCGAAAACAAACAGAGCGTGCTCTCATGATGGCTCAGGAAGATTTGAAAAACACGCTTCAAATGCAAAAAGGCATGACCTTTAAGTTTATCAAATCAGGTAAAGAATTTATCTATACAATGGCAGATGGAGAACTGTTGTATCGTCTTGGTCTCACACCAGAATATGTGGTAGGTCGACGTATGCAAGATGTGCTCCCTTATCTACAAAGTAAACGCAGTTACTACGAAAAAGCCTGGCAAGGAGAGACTGTCAGCTATGAAGAAAATGTGATAGGAGTCTGCTATGTAGCCTCCTTGCGTCCTATTATGCGTAATGATCGTGTGGTAGAGGTTATTGCTTCATGTATCGACATTACAGAACGAAAAAAAGCAGAAGAAGAACTGCGGTCAACCAAGGATTTACTCGAATCTCTATTTACCAACTCAACCGATGCGATCTATGTCTTGGATCTAGACGGTACTGTATTACGTATTAATCATGCCTTTGAAAAAATGTATGGCTGGAGTAGCGATGAAGTAGTTGGTCGCCCATTGCATGATTTTGTGCCAAATGATTCACAGCAGATGATTTTCGTATGCCGTGATAAGCAGGAGAATGACTACATCACCAGCTATGAAACACTTCAGGAGCGAAGAGATGGTAGCAAAATCTATGTCAGCTTGAGCCTATCTCCAATTCATGATGCAACAGGAAGAATTGTGGGAACAGCGACTATTTCTCGAGATATTACGGAGCGAAAAGCAACAGAGCAACTATTGCTTAACTCTGAAAAATTATCTGCTATAGGTGAATTAGCTGCTGGGGTAGCCCATGAAATTCGCAATCCCTTAGCAGCTTTGCGCGGGTTCGTTCAATTGCTACGCTCATCCGTAAAAGACTACCAGCCATATTTTCAAATTATGCTGACCGAATTAGATCGTATTAACATGATTGTTAGCGAACTATTAGTTCTCTCAAAACCACAAGTATTACGTTTACAGCGAAAAAGCCTACATCAATTGTTGACCAGCGTTGTTTTGCTTTTACAGACGCAAGCTATTATTAGTAATGTACAAGTACTACTTGAATTTGGTGAAGATGATCCTTATGTAGAATGCGAGGAAAACCAATTAAAGCAGGTTTTTATCAATTTACTTAAAAACTCTTTGGAAGCAATGGATAGTGGTGGCATTATACAAATTACAGTAAGCACAAAAGAAGAAAGTACTTATATTCAAGTAGTTGACCAGGGGTGCGGTATTCCTGATGAGCTTATCTCTCAATTAGGGCAACCATTCATCTCCACAAAAGAAAAAGGAACTGGTCTGGGCCTAATGATCACTCAAAAAATCATTAAAGAGCATCGTGGTAATTTATCTATTACTAGCGAAGTAGGCAAAGGAACAACAATTACAATCCGACTGCCACTCGCTCACCCCCCTGTTATATAAGAAACACATTCTCCTGAGGTGTTTTCCTCTACAATCAATTCATTAGAGCCGGCTTCGCCAACCTTGTAAGAGTAAGAGAAACGGCTCTTATTTTTTATCACCCTTCATAAGTAAAGTACGAAGAAGTATTGAACAAAAAGCTTTCATGACTTAAAGTAAAGATAATGTTTTCCTTTTTCTGATTTAATTGGAAGAATGTCCTCCAGTTTTTGAGAAGGTAGGGTGGTTTTTTGAATGAGTAACATGAAAGCTCTCCCGTTCTTTTCCTCTGTATCGCATCAGGATATCCTTGATCATCTACCAACAGGGGTCATTCAAATTGATAGTAGAGGAATCATCGTTTATATGAACAACGTTTTTCTCCAATGGATCGGGTATGCAGATGCAGACACAGAATTGATTGGTAGGCCATTGCAAGAATTTTTTCTTACTTTTACACTGGCAGATTGTGAAGAAGAGACATCTCCTATTGAACGTCATTATGAAATCAACACGATAGATAACGGCTTCCTATATGTGAAAACATTGATTCAACCCTACATGAAACAGGGACAAACTGCTCATCTCCTTCTCATAAGAAAGTTGGGCAAAAAAACCAAATGGCGCAGAATATTCGAAAAGTTCAAACAAAATCACTCACATCTGTTTCATTCACCTGACGATGGTTACATGACCTTGGATGTTACAGGTGCTTTTCGGGCTGTAAATGAGACATGCAGTGTGTTATCCGGTTACTCTGAATCGGAATTATTACAAAAAAACATCTACGATTTATTACAACCAGATTATTGGAATGAAGCAAAGTATATCTATGAACGCCTCCGAACAGGGACACCTTTTTCCACTACTCTTTCAATCCGACATAAAAAGGGGCATCCCTTATGGATACAAGTTATGTTTCTACCCTTGCTTGCCTTAAATCAAATGATTGGTATGTATGGAATCGCAAAAGAGATTACACACGAACATTTGTTAGAAGAAGCCTTATGGGAAAGTCAGCTCAAGTATCGAATTTTAGCTGACTATTCGTCTGATCTAATCACTTTTCTAGATTCACGTGGTAAAGTAGTCTTTGTTTCACCCTCTCATGAAAGTGTATTTGGACATCCGCTGCAAGACTACTATCAGCATCATCCATTTGACTATCTCCATCCTGACGATATCCCTCATTTGCGCAAATGGTTTTATAACTCCTATAAATCAAAACAACCTAATGCTGATCCCGCAGAATTTAGAGCCAGACATATTGATGGACACTATCTGTATATTCGAGTCTCCTGTGTTCCTATGCTTAGTAAAGATGGAGATATTCTGGGCTTTGCCATTATCGGAGAGAACATTCATGATCAAAAGCAAACAGAGAACCTCTTGCGCCAATCTGAAAAACTATCCCTCATCGGAGAATTGGCTGCGGGTATTGCTCATGAAATTCGCAATCCACTTACGGCCTTGCGCGGATTTACTCAGCTTTTGCAAACTCATCCCGAAGACAGTAGTAAATATACTGACATCATGTTAAATGAATTAGATCGTATCCATTTTATTGCAAACGAGTTATTACTGTTAGCAAAACCGCAGGGATACCAATTAGCTGTAAATGATATCTGCTCCTTGTTGCAGGATGTTATTACGCTACTAGAATCACAAGCTATATTAGCTAATGTCACCATCTCTACTCACTGGGAAACGGATATTCCCTTCCTTCTCTGTGAGGCACGTCAGTTAAAACAAGTATTTATCAATATTATTAAGAATAGTGTAGAAGCCATGCCAACAGGAGGCTGCATCCATATTGAGGTAAAAAAGCAAGAACAACATGTCCTGCTCCGTTTTTCAGATGAAGGCTGCGGTATTCCTATGTCTACTCTTGAAAAAATCGGAAAACCCTTCTACACAACCAAAGAAACTGGAACAGGACTAGGGCTCATGATCAGTTCCAAAATTATTCGTGAACACAATGGCACCTTACAGTTGCTAAGTGAAATGAATCAGGGAACAACCATTGAGATTACGTTACCCTACATGTTGTCATTGATAAAAGAAATCTAGAGAATATGAGGCTCTTTCACCAATAAAAATAGGGACCTCTCTCTACCCTTCCCATGTATATTTGTTACACAAAAAATCACTCCCTATATCATTATTAATAGGGAGTGATTAAGCTTAGTGCAATCAACTATTCTGCTTCCTGCTCTTCGAAAGTAGGTTGTTCAATCTTACTGATGTATTTAATATCTGCGTTTTTCACTAGCGTATGAATCCATTGATCAAAGTATTCTTTTTTGTGCTGGAGCATCGCTTTCTCTTTCACTTTATCTTTTACATTCTCATAAACCGCATTGGTACCAAATTCGGTCTTATGCTGGTCAAAGTATTTCTTAATTTCTTCGTCTTTGAGCGGAATGGATTTAGCAAAGGCTTGCTCAGAAAGCTCGCTCATTTCTAAATCTCTGCGCATATCCTCTTCAGTAATTTTCTTGCGTTTTAAGAAATCTTCAAACTCTTCTTTGGTACCCCAACTCTTTTTAATCTGTTCTACTTCAGCATCTATTGTCTTCAGGTCAGCTTGTACGCCTAGCTTTTTTGCTTCTTGTCTGATAACTAACTCTTTAATTGCATTTTCCATAACTTTTTGCTGAGCTTTAGGGGTAATGCCATTAATCACACGATCCTTAGTTACTGCTTCACCATTTACAATAGCTACTGCTGGTTCTTTTGTTTCTTGCTTTCCTGTCGCGCCTAGTATCACTAAACCCACTACTAGGATTGCAATAGTAAGCATAGTTGCGTCAAATTTTTTCATCATTCTACTCCTTTTGCCATTCTATGCTTTCTTTCATATTCTTCACCTAGTTTAACATAAAAGAAGCTAGAACTTGTGTAAAAAATATGGAATCGATGTAAGAAACTCAAACAAAAAACAACCTAACCATGTCAGGTTGTGTAAACTTCTCCATGTATGTTTTCTTAGGAAATACTGTAATCCTGCGAGTGGCGACGTAGCAATTGAAGTTGAACAATGTAGGTATCTAGCTGTTGGCTGATATCTACTACCCGTGAATCGACAAAATTACCTTTTTCTTTATAAGCCCGAATCATATCTGATCTTAGTATTTCAATTGTTGATTGTAACGTTACCTCTTCCATAACACCCTCCACACATATGCTTTCCCTAATAAGTATAGGTAAAATTCCCATTGTTTACTAGTAAAACCTTTCGACTTTCCGTGTAAAAACATGCGTAAGCTTGTCATAATTACTCGTATTCCTTTAATCAAAAAAAGTTTATTGTAATGCCTTACCTATTTTCGAGAGAAAGCGCCAGCATTTCTAATAAACAGACACTTTTGACACTTTCTCTCTTGTCGATTTATCACCAAATAAATCCCAAATCAATTATTCTAACCATTGTTTTAGATGCTCGCTGCGATCCCACTCTTTTTGTAAAAGGGCTTCCATCTCACCAACAGAACCCTTTTTATAAAGTCCGTGTCGAATCAGTCTTCGTACCCCATGAGGAAAAGCTAGATCATGATACAGTACCCATTGGTCGGCTTGCGATAAAGCGTTTTGGGACAAATACTGATCTAATAAGGTAGTATACGCTTTTTCACTCCATTTGCTCTGTTTTTTTACCAGTAAATTAACCAAACGTTCCAAATCTTTAGAAGGAAAATCATGACGGGTAAATTCCCAATCAATCACCCAAAATTTATTTCTCCGCTGAAAAACATTTCCTCGATGAAAATCACCGTGGCAAATCCATTGTTCGTCAACTGGTCGTTGTTTCAAACTAGCATAATGGCTAGATTTTTGTAATGCTTGGTAAATCTGTTGACCAACCTTCTGAAAATACGGGATATACTTACACACCATTTTTTTTCGTTGTGAAGAGCTATGCCTGCTTTTTTCATACCATCGTTTCAAATAATGAAGTCCTGATTGATAATGTTCATCCCAATGGTTCAATCCCATGTATTTTTGGCTCATTGGTGTGGTAAAGCCATAAGAAGCACTATGCAATTGGCCTAGTAAAGCACCACGCTCCCATATGTTATCCACACTGGTATCACCCATGTGCGGATCATTAGACGGATCTCCCAAAATGTATTGTTGTATTAGATAGTATTGATTGCCCCAGCTAAAATAGCGTTTTCCATCTGCTGTAGGTAAAATAATTGGAATATGAATACCAGTGCTCCGAATTCGATCCTCTACTGCCAAAATAAACAGCAAACGTTCCTCTTCCAAAATAATCCTCTTAAGGACGTAGTCTCCCTTTGTCGTCTTCAAATGGATTACGATCGTTCTCCCCGTATCATGCAAAGTGTCCGTTTCTAAGATTTGCAAACAATACGTAAGTTCCACGGCATTCCTTAACTCCGTGTTCAAAAGAATCACATCCAATCTGTCAATTCTCCTTCATCATACGCCAGGGGAATTGGAACGGATGGTAAAAACGGACAGAAAAATACACCCATTTTTTTAGAAAAAAACTCTCCGTCAATTATCGTGACAGAGAGTTTAGAAATGTAATGTGAGTAGTTGGTTTTGGCTTTGGTTGAAACATAGCTTGTAGAGAAGCTTTAGGATGAACCTCCATGCGATGAAGGGTATACATGCCTTGTTTTTGAGTTGTCATGCTAGGTACGGTCGTGAACGCCATTTTGTATCCTACCTCTCTAACCGTTGGCAACATAGCACGATTAAATCCCCCATATGGATAAGCAAGGATATCTACATTTTTATGTAACTTAGCTTCCAACAATGCTTTGGAAAGAGCTAATTCCTGATAAATAACATCAGGTGGCAATTTATCGAGATGAGCATGCGTCATCGTGTGGGATTGAAAATCAATCAGCCCACTGTCCTGCATTTCTTTCAAATGATCCCAGTTCATAAAGGAAGGTCTTCCTATCGAGCCAGCCGTAACAAAGATGGTGGCCTTTTGCTTATAGGCCTTAAAAATTGGATAGGCAATTAGATAATTGTCATCATACCCATCATCAATGGTTATCACTACAGCCTTGTCTGGAACAGGCTCTCCTGTATGATAGTACTGCAGTAGTTCAGTTGCTGTCAGTGTTTGATATCCTTCATCATGTAGCCATTTCATTTGTTCCTCAAACTCTTTTGGGGGTACACAGTATGGATTATCCGGCTTATCTGCGATCGAGTGATAAATCAGTACGGGAACTCCCTTCATTGAGTATACAGCTCCCACAGAAGCAGGAAGCATCACAATTACCGCAAACACTTGCAGAAACAAAATCATTCTTTTCATTAGAACCTCTCCCATATGGTCAAAAAATTAATCTTTTTGTTTTGCCTTGGCTTTGTCTTTCCCCAATTTTAAACGTGCATGCATTCGCTCTTCTTCCCGCTCTGAACGAATGTAATTATGTTTGAGCAGCAAATATTGCTCAATTTCACTCAATAGATAAAAAAGCGATGCCCTCACTTCAAATTCTTCACGTGTAACAGGCAAGGATTCTTGACGAACGCGTTCCCTTATCTCTCTAATGCCATCCAAATATACATATGAGGTGTTGCCCGGATGGATTTTTGCACTCAACTCATCAAGAAAGTCAGCAATCTGTTTTCCCTGAGGAACCTGTAAGGAAAGGCTAGAAACAATAGGTAGCATGCGCTCTAAGATATCAAATTGTTTCTCACGAATTCCAAAATATCGATAGATGGTCGACTCCGGTCGCAACAAATTATTCTCAACAATCAGCAAGGAGAGTTCCTTTGCTTGTTTTATAAGGACAGGTGTTTCCACCATTTCTGATCCAGACCAACCATCTTCACCATGCCGTAAGTAGCCTGCCAACTCCTTTAAAATTACAGAGAAGTTTTTTTCCACTTTTTGCTGAAGCTCCCACAAATCCTTATCTTTGTTAGGCATATATAAATTCATAAGGAGCCCCATTCCTATCCCGATCGTAACCAATTGAATCTCGTTCCATAAGAAGCCCCAGCTTAAATCCTGCTTCAAATAAATATGTAGCATGATGACGCAACTGGAAATAAATCCCTCTATCACACCTAAGCGTACCAGTGTCGGAATAAATATCAACATCATCATGGTAATGGTGAGTGCATGAAATCCAACCAGCTTAAAAAAGAGAAAGCTGAAAATCATTGCGAGTAAACATGCTATAAATCGATCGATGGAGACGCTTAGCGAACGTTTCCGAGTAATTTGAATACATAGGATGGTTAATGTACCGGCTGAAGCATAGAACTCTAGTTCAAGTAATTGAGCGAGAAAAATGGATAGTCCAGCGCCAATCGCTGTTTTCAGTGTTCGGTACCCAATATGTGGCATCTATTGCCTCCTTTCTTCCCCTTCTCCTCACTATACTATAAGCTTTCTATCTTTGATTTGAAAAAGAACAGAAAAATCGTTTTATTTCATCCCGTTATGTCCTTTACGTACCTTGGTGTCAGATCAAAAGCCACTTCTTACATATTTTAGATACTGTTATGTACTTTACGTACCTTTGCGTAACTTGAAGTTGGTTTGCAAAATGGTTTGCAATGTTTGCGAAAGAATAAGTCGTTTCCTGAATTTAAGGAGACGACTTTCTTAATTAAATTACATATCAACCTTCACTACATCCTCAACAGGTATCCACCAGAAATCCTCATCGTTCTTTAACTTAATCTGTTTAAACGTTGAATCAAATTTGTCTACCCATCCCCAAGTAGATTCAATTACTCCTTTACCTTCTTTTGTCTCTTTCTACCAGCTAATGGTCAAGGTGTAATCATACTGACGCGAGTCAGATATCCTGTAACAAAACTCGGCTAGTTCATCCTCTTCAATGATCGGCTTCTCGATCAGTTTCTTATCCTCGTGAAGTTGTCGTAACATCTCGGCATGCTCAGGCAAAACAAATTTCGTTATAAGTGTCAAGAATTTTAGAAGCCATCGAAACATCTCCTCAAATACGAATATGTGTTCTTGTTTTATTTGATGATAAGGAGATTATGCAATGGATAAAAATGGTTCTTTAGTCCGTTGTATAAATTTATCCATATATTGTAAAATATTCTTGAATTTAGAATATTTAATATGGAGGTAATATGTTTATGAAGAAGTTTGCAACTACTGTAGTTACAGCTATGAGTGTGCTTAGTCTTCTCTCTATTTCACTTCCTACTAGTGCTTATGCAGAATCCAACTCCGCAGTAGAATTGAAAGGGGAAAATAATCAAGACATTCGTGTGAATATCCCCGATAGCCTCCGTGGTAAAGTCTCTGAAGAAGAAATTAATGCGATTGTAAAGCAAGCAGGTGATGCTTCTGAAATTACCATTCATGATGCGTTTGAAGCTGAAAATTCTACTCCTCGGTCTACTCCCAAAAGCAACACCAACCAAAGCAATGTTGCTCCTCAAGGGGTGTTTACTTATTATGATTCTCCTGTGTTAAGAACGACCCGAAGCGATCAACCAACCCAAGCAATACAAATTATTTCGGTGGCGAGAGGACAAACAATAACCCTTACTTCAAAAGAGGCAAGTAAGGTAAGTTCTCAAACTAGAATAAAGTCAAGCGCTTCAGCAGGAGGGAATACTTCAGCATCAGTAGCTAGCGAAGTTGAATCACAAATTGCAGTAGAAGTTTCCAAAGAGTTCACTGTACAAGAAGAATTCAAAGGACCTTCAGAAGGCTCCGCATATAACACTCGTGTCTTTTACTGGACTGGCTTCTATGACGAAGGCACGTGGACAATGGACGAGAGAAATCGCTTTACTGATAATCTAGTTGCTACTCACAAAGGTAATTATAAGAAGCCCACAAGATGGTTACAATGGTCGCAAGACTATAAATAATAAAGAGAATGCGCCTTCTGGCGCATTTTTGTTTTTCTTAATTTTGTTATTATGGAATCAATTAACTAATTAGGGAGGGCGATACATATGGAGAAAAAACCAACACTTTATTCTCTACTTGGCTTGGTATTGTTAGCATATTTAGCATTGATTGCCACTTGGTATTTATTTTTACACGTTAACCCAGTAGATAAAACGGTTTATGTTAAGGATTCTAAGGAATCACGAGTCCACGTTTCAACAACACAATCTGGGGATATATGGATATATAACGAGTATGATGCGACTATTAGTTTTATTGAAAATCCAAAAACAAGCAAAAAAATTAATGTAATCAACTATGATTTCCGCAACCCAAGCAGATAAAAGGGCAGAATCTTCTCTGCCCTTTTTTATTTTGATACGGATATTATATTTTTCTTGGTGAATTATTTCATATTTTTTAGATTAACCACTTGTAACAGATAACGGTCAAAAGCCCCTATACAGGAGGCTGTGTTGTTCTATTGCTTGCTAAATTAAAATAAAAGGGTGGTTGCTATGAAGTTTGGAATGCGTAAACCAAGTTTCAAAAAGCGTGTAGCAGCTAGGACAAGCTTAAAAAGACAGCTAGTGCATCGGATGCCAAGAGGTTGGGGATGGCTCAGAAATCCTAAGAAGTATGCTTATAATAGGGGTAGCGTCAGGAAAATGCGGATTTACAACGTTAAGGAAATTACAATCGAAGTATGTTTAGTTCTGATTCGTAGGTTTTCGAAAGTATTTCAACAACCATCTACAGAGCATCTTAAATAGATCTTTTGCCATACTGTTACACTCCTTATCCTTGTGCAAGAGTGCTAAGCAGACGTTTTTTCATCATCTTTAAATTTTATTTTTTGTCAAGCATTATTGATGGCGAAAAGCCCTAAATAGCAAATAAAAACATCCCCAAAAATGATAAACCTAAATAAAAGATTGCTTCGTGTTTGATGACAACTGAAGATGATGTTATTTCATCTTTTTCGTTGCTATTTTTTTTCAAGAAGACGTGAAAGAATGCTTTAAAGATGAAATATCCAATAATAGCGCCTAGTGTGTTCATAATTAAATCATCTGTCGTTGTGTTTCGACTTTGAGTAAACAACTGACTTAATTCAATACATAAAGATAACAAAAATCCCGACAAGGCAACCTTTTTTATTGTTCGAAATTGTTTCCAAATCAATGGTAACAAGAATCCTAATGGTATCGTCATTATAATATTTAAAACATACGGCATAGTTACCTCAGAACTAGAGAATGGAACTAAATAAATTCGATTAAATTCAGATGTAGATGCGGTAACAAACCTTTGCACATCCCAAATTGTTCCTATACCTGTTACACCATAAACAACTGCCAGATACACTAAAAAAATAAATACCCCTAAAAAATGCTTGCGGGAAACTCTTCCTTCCTTCTTTTTAGCCCTTAGAAAAAATATTTTTTGAAATATAATACATAAAATACATGTGCAAATAATGTTAATTAATAAATCCGTATGAACAACATACATAATACATATACGAGTATAAACATATAAATACTGAAATAGTGACATAATAATCCCCCTTGCTGAATCTCCTAACTTTACATTAAACCTATGACTTTATCATTTTAGAACCTAATTCAAGAAAATGTGGTCACAATCACTCCATCTATATTATTACCAGATATTTCATATTGTTCATTCGCTGGTACTTCAACTTCAATTGTCTCATTTTGAGAAATGGGATAATATGAAATTGTATATTTTTTCCCATCAACACTAACAGAAATACTCTTTTCTCCTTTTGAATAATCCAAATATTCCAAAGCTAAATTCATTTCCCGTATAATCGCACTGTGAGGCAAGCCGACATAGCGAATATGCCAAGGTTCATATTGAATTCCTGTAACATCCGTTTTATCCAAGGGATAGCGTAATATAAAGCCGTATTTCCAAGAATTTTCTTCTATCCACTCTCCTTCAGGTGCTTTATCCATCTTCATTTGAGTAGATCCTACATCAAGTGCTAATCCTAAATTATGTTCGCTATGACCAGCTGGCAAAGCATAGTCAGCTCCCATCTCTTCGTATAATCTGCTTTGCTCATCCAAGTCTCGATAACCACTACTAATTAAAAAATTACTAACCCCATCCTCTTCGGCAGCAGCTATCATCTCCGAAAATTCTTCAGCTATTTCTTCTGACAATTTAATTTCGTTATCAAGTAACCCATACCCCTTCGTCAATTCTTTGTGCGTAAATAAATTTACAATATCCGATTTTATACCTGCTTGTTGAACAGCATATTCACTGTTAACCAAAAGCAGATTCCCTTGATAGATCTGCTCTTCTGTAATCTCAATCTTTTGGGTATTTTCAGTAGCTGTATTATCATTTTGTTCATATATTTGATCCTCTACTTTATCTTGGGATATCGGTAATATATTAAAAATAAATACTAGAAATAATGCAAAAACCAATAAAAATCCCCACTTTTTCATTTTTAGTCTCCTCCTTGATGTAACTTGTTTATAGGATAGGAAAAACTTTTAAAATAAAAAGTGGGGTAAATATAAAATTTTTCTTAAATTTTTTACTTGGATTTTACACTTAATCTCTTTGGGAATCCTCCATTGGTAAACGGACTTCAAATATAGTGCGTATTAAATTACTTTCAGGAGTAATCGTCCCATTGTGTTGCTCTACTATATTCTTCGCAATGAATAAGCCGAACCGTTTGAAAGGCTATGACTACTAAGAAGCAATGGGTAAAATCACAGAATAAAAAGGGGATTACTATGAAGTTTGGTTGCAAAATTTCATGAAAATAAGCAAAATGGTTGCAGAGATGATTGTCAAGAAAAAGAATGAAAACCCTCCCGATTAAGGAGAGTTTTCATATACAAATCAATTACTTCTAGTGGCCCCAATAAGTTCTGCACTTATAGACCTACTTTATTAATCTGTAGATTTATTGGTTTTTTGTTGAGAGAAAAGTCTATTGTGGCTTTCTTCAATGCGTCTTCGCTTCCTGTCTCCATCTTTACTGTTTAGAAGTTTATCAAGAAATTCTTCTACAGTTTTAGAACCGTCATGATACATATCATGAAGTGTTTTCCTCTTTTTGGCTGCTATCCCCATTGATTTCACCACCTTTCTCTCGTTGACACAAGGCATCCATCATCTGTTCGTCTTGCAGAAGACCAAATAATGAATTCGCAAAATATTCTAGATAGTCCTGATCATCTTTAACAAATGAATTTGGTTCCTCACCATCAATACTAAGGACTCCTATAACTATTTTATCACATTTTATAGGTACACAAATCAATGAATGGTAAGTCTTTTTAGCCTTTGGATGTCTCCTAAATCGATCCCCAGCAGCTGTTACATCACCCGAGAAATAACTTTCTCCATTTTTAAAAGCAAAGCCAGCAGCAGTTTCTAAACTTAATCGTAAAATCTTTTTTTGAGTAAAATAAAAAAACGGAGTGACTGTTAAAAGTCTCCTCCGATTTTCATTTCTTATGGGATTCTACTCAATTTCAAACTGCACAGTAACAGTAGTTTCTACTTTAATCTGTCCGGTAGAAATAGAACTTCCTCTCGGTGAATCCTGTAGAGACATTTCGCTCTTCGCCAGCATATATGGACGCTCTACAGCATTGCTTTCAGAAATGGTCAGTACTTTTTTCACTGTCACACCAGCTGCCTTTGCTAAAGCTTCTGCTTTAGCTTTTGCATTTTGCACCGCTAGCGTTAAGGCTTGCCCTTCATATTGTGCTTGTTTATCTGTACTCAACTGAACCGTATCAATTCGATTCGCTCCCGCTTCCGATAACTTATCAAGTAAATTACCAATCTTATTTAGATTACGATACGTTACTTTTACGATATGTTGACTTTTGTAACCAGTCAAAACAGGGCCTGCTTTATCATCATAATTGTATTGTGGGTTGGTTGAAAATTGGATGGTTTGAACTTCCTTTTCAGATAATCCATCCTGTTTCAACACCTTTTCCACTGCAGCAAAAATCTTTGCGTTCTTCTCTTGAGCTTCCTTTGCCGTTTTAGCGTCTGTCTCTACTCCTACTTGGAGATAGGCCACATCTGGATCAATGGATATACTACCTATCCCTGTAACACTAATGTTACGGGTTACCTGTACCTCTTGAGCATGTGCGGCAGGTACAGAAGCGAATAAACTCCCCCCTGTTAATAATCCAACCGTCAGAAAGGACGCCACTACTTTATTCATTGCCTTTTTTCTCATAATCATTGCCACCTTTCACTCCTCCGCTCTCTTTTTCAGCATTCTGCTAATCTACGTATTAACTAAATCACTGCTTTGACGAACCTTTTGTTTCATTCGTTTCAGCAGAAATGATCACGCACTGCCTCGTGTGATAAATTTCAACGGTAGCTCTACCTTTTTAGGGACTACTGGGCTATCTGTTGGCTCTTGTCCACGCATAGGAATTTGCTCGATAAATAGCTGAAAAGCAACCTTTCCTGCTTCAAAACTGGGTACACTCATGGTGGTTAAATCAAGAATACTAGCCAATGGCAAATTATCGAAGCCAATGATAGCCAAATCTTCCGGAATGCGCCATCCTAGCTTTTTTGCTTCTGTTATCATACCTGCTGCTGGCAAATCTCCTGCAACTAATATCGCTTGTGGACGTTCTTTTAGTTGAGCTAATTGTTGCACCACCTGCGAACCATCCTCCATCTGATAGCAATTTTCAAAAACCCATTCCGGACGAACGCGTTCCCCCAAATCTGTTACACCTTCTATATAAGCCTGCATACGCTTTTGGCCATTATGCGTGCCACTAGTACCCAGAGAAAAACCAATATGTCGATAACCTTTCTCTACTAAATAACGAAAGCATTCCTTCGTGCCTTTATACCGATCAACATGCACATAAGAAATGACTTCGCTATCTACCTTCTCACAAGCAACAATAGGACCATACGATGCATACGGCTCCACCATCTCCCACTCGCCTTTTCTAGAAACGATTATCACTCCGTCAATTTGTTTGGATTTCAGCATATCCAACACACGTTTTTCTTCGGTTTGAACATAATTTGTTTGGCATAAAATTAATCGGTAGTTATTCAATAATGCCTGCTCAGCGATTCCTTCCAACACCATTCCAGAAAAGGGATGATTTACAAACGGTAATAGTACCGCTACCATTCCTGTTTTTCCTTTTACCAAATGAACAGCATTACTATTAGGCGAGTAATTTAGCTTATGCACAGCATCCCAGACAGATTGACGCTTGGCTTCCTGTACATAGGGGTGATTGTTAAGAACCCGTGAAACGGTTGTGATTGATACACCTGCAAGCTCGGCTATCTGTTTTATATTAGCCATGTGTCATCCCCCCTCTCTCCATTGTAAAATAAGCCTTTTCTAGATGCCAACATTCTCTCTGTTATAAAAAATGTAAAGAATTCTCTTGACCTGAAATGCTTTTCATACTGTATGGTTAGTCTTGTCAGTACCACTTGACGTCGGCGTGACCTTTGGGCGTTACGGCGTAGTGGTTTCACCTACGACCAACTAGAAAAAGCGGAGGAAAAACAAGTGGAGAGAAAAATCGTATTTTTTGATGTCGATGGAACCTTACTAACAGAAGATAAGCAATTGCTAGCAAGCACCCGTGACGCTGTACGTCGATTACGTGAAAATGGAATCTATACAGCTATCGCTTCAGGTCGCATGCCCAAGCAATTAGAAGAGATATGTAGCCAATTGGATATTCATTCTTATGTTTCCATAAATGGTCAATATGTTGTATTTGAAGGGGAAGAAATCTATAGCAACCCGATTCCACTTGAACAATTAACTGATTTAACCACACTTGCTAACGACCACGGACATGTTCTTACTTATGTAAATCATGAAATACTATGTGCCAATCATCTTGATGATCCTCGTTTGGATGAAATTTACGGGGAATTACAATTGGCTAAACCCTTACTTGACCCTGACTACTACAAACAAAACCCGATTTATCAAAGCATCATCTTCTGCTCACCAGAGCCTGCCAAAGAGTATCTAGAGCGCTTTCCGCAATTGGGCTTTATTCACTGGCATGATTATGCGCTAGATATTATTCCATTGGGTTGTTCTAAAGCAGTCGGAATTCAAAAAATGCTGGAACACGGGCAATTTTCTCTAGAGCACACCTATGCCTTTGGTGACGGTTTAAATGATTTAGAAATGCTTGAAACCGTAGGACATGGTGTAGCTATGGGTAATGCCGTCCCAGAAGCCAAGCAAAAAGCACGTTACGTAACAGCAAGCTGCAATGAAGATGGAATTGCCCAAGGGTTAACCATGCTTGGATTACTAGATTAATTATTAAATAGAAGCTTGCTCAAAAAAGCCGTTTTCTCTGCATACAGAAAACGGCTTTTTCTTCTATTGTCTTGTTACCTGTTTCACTTTATCAATCATCTGATTCGGTGTTAATCCGTTTAATTCAGCAATCCCATACCCCTCTAGGGCTACCGTTCTCCCCTCAAACACAGGATAGATTCCTTGCCAAATATCCACGGTGGTGAAGTTGTTAGAATCTATTTTTTTTAAAAACAAAAAATACTCACCATCCCCAAGTGCCCCTGGATACTGTAAATTTAGTGGGTCACGAGCCTCAGGTTTAGGTTCCAATCCATAAAATACAATCTTAACTTGTTTCGCAACGCTCCCCTTCACTGCCGTCTTCACTTGAAAGGTTTGTATATATTTGACAACCTTTCTTCCTTGTACAGAACGATCGGTAGCTTGTTCATTCACATTTTCCAGAGGTGTTGCGTAAATAATAGCCTGAGACAGACTGGTTAGTTCTTTGACAGAACGGATATTTCCTTCGTTCTGGATAACCTGCGTGTGATGTGCATGATGAAGGGTGTTCCCTACAGCTTCCCCCCATTCTGAATTTCCAAGCATCAATACTGCTAGTATCCAACTGCTATACCACATGTTGTGCCTCCTGAACTCTCATGTTGCTGTTATTATGTTCCAGCACATTAAAAATATGTACAAAAGAGCTGTGTAACCGGTTACACCTGGGAAGCAACCAACCACTTCACTTGCCATTCTTGACATTTATCTGCCCAATCCTCTGGTATTTCTCTATCACAAATAATCGTTTGGATGTCTTTTATGTCTGTAATTTTAATAAAACTTTGTACGTCTAATTTGGACTGATCACACAACACAATACACTCATTTGAATTCTCCAAAAATTTGCGAACTAAAAAGGCTCGTTCAGCATCATGATGACTCATGCCCTTTTGTAAGGATAGCCCATCTACACACAAGAAAGCTTTATCTGCATGAAAATAGTCCATCATTTTCTCGGTCATTAGTCCACATACACGAGCATGCTTCGGATGTACCTTTCCACCTAAAAAATATATATCTCCTGTAAAATCATCCTTCTTTTCATGAATAAAAAAGGCTTGCAATAATCGAACGGAACTGGTGATTATCGTCACGTTTTGTTTTTCTAATAAATAGGGCAACATATATAGTGAAATGATTCCATCATCTAGTATTACGTTCTCACCATGTTGAACCATTTGCGCTGCTGCTTGCGCTATTCCTTTTACACTACTGAGGCAAATTTCTGGGTCATCTTTATAAGAAAGTAACTCAACGTCTCCCCCCATTTTTACGGCTCCTCCATAGACACGCTTGAGCCTCTGTTCCTGTTCTAGCTCTTCTAAATACCGACGTACTGATTCTGAGGATACTTGTAGCTTTTCTACTAACTCTATTGTTTTTACTTTTCCTTCTTGTTGTAGTAATGCTAAGATGAGCTCCTTTCGTTCCTCTCCTATTAAAGACACACCAAACCGCCCCTTTTCGCCTCTTTTTGTTATTGTAACTCAACTTTTGTTTTTCTGATAGACTTTTGCTTAGATAGTAGAGCGTCTCCTACTGTAAGGAGCCAGCAGATCATCGTTATGATGTTTTTTTCCTATCATACTTCATAAATAATCGCTTTACAAACTTTTGTTTAAATGATAAACTTTTGTTGAAAGGAGGAGTGTCACATGGATAAAGAACAAAAAATCTTGCACTATATCCGTTTGAATCCCTTCATCAGTCAACAAGATTTAGCGAATAAAATGGGCATTTCCCGTTCAGCGGTAGCAGGGTATATTGCCACAATGATGAAACAAGGCCAGATTAAAGGAAGAGCCTACGTTTTAAAAGAAGAAGCTTCCATCACTTGCCTTGGGGGAGCCAATCTGGATCGCAAGGCTCGCAGTAAACAACACGTCAAACTGCACTCTTCCAATCCAGTCAGCATCTCTTCATCATGTGGAGGGGTTGCCAGAAACATTGCCGAAAATTTGGGTCGCCTTGGTTGTGTCACCTCACTTATTACAAGCGTAGGTAACGACAAGGAGGGCGAATGGGTTCTTGCCGAAACCAAACAACACGGCGTAGACGTTAGTCAATCCTGGATGCTCTCTGCTGAACAAACAGGTACTTACACAGCTCTACTTGATGTAGATGGTGAAATGTTCGTCTCCCTTGCCAACATGGATATTTATGAAAAAGTAACAACCGAGATGATTGCAGAGAAATGGACTCATATCGTTGCTTCCGACATTGTGCTTCTAGATACGAACTTACCTGAGGAAGTTTTGGCATACATGATTACACGTTGCCATGATGAGAACATCACTTTGTATATCGATCCCGTCTCTTCAGCCAAAGCAATGAAACTACCAGATTCTCTCAAGGGTGTCACAAGCATTTTACCTAATCAGGAAGAAGCTGAGATTCTATCTGGTATGAAAATTAACAATGTAGAAGATGTCAAAACAGCATGCCAGTTGATTCGAAAACGTGGTGTTCTCCATGTCATCGTAACCATGGGTGAACAAGGTATTTTTGTCTCATCCGCTGAACATGAAGTTTTACTTCCACCATATCCAGTTGATGTAGTTGATGTAACCGGTGCTGGTGATGCCTTCGCCTCGGGTCTGTTGCATGGTGTTCTACATGGTGAAGAAATATTAGACGCTTGCCGCTTAGGTCTTGCTGCATCAGCTCTTACGTTAGTAACAGAACAATCGGTCTCTCCCGAATTACAACCGGAAAAACTATATCAGTTCGTAAAGGAGAATGCACAATGAAAAACTACCTAACTTTTACTGAAGAGGTTGCACACGCCCTAGAAAATAAATTACCGATCGTCGCTTTGGAAACAACTATTATCTCTCACGGAATGCCTTACCCACAAAACATTGAAATGGCTAAAAAAGTAGAGCAAATCATCCGCGATAATGGTGCCGTACCAGCTACTATTGGTATCATGGATGGTAAAATTAAAATTGGTCTAAACGATCAAGAATTAGAAGAATTCGCTACTAACAAATCCGTTGAAAAAGTAAGTCGTCGTGACTTCCCTTACGTCTTGGCAACAGGTAAAATTGGAGCGACAACTGTTGCAGGAACTATGATTGCTGCTGAACTAGCTGGTATCGAAATGTTTGCTACAGGTGGTATTGGTGGGGTTCACCGCGATGGAGAAGTTACGTGGGACGTATCTGCTGACCTAACAGAGCTAGCTAATACTAGCGTAGCCGTGGTTTGCGCAGGTTGCAAATCCATCCTAGATATCGGACGTACATTAGAATACCTAGAAACGCAAGGGGTACCAGTTGTTGGTTACAAAACAGACGAGTTCCCTTCCTTCTACTCCCGTAAGAGTGGCTACGGCGTAGACTACAAATTGGACACGCCAGATTCAGTAGCTGCAGTGATGGACATGAAATGGAAGCTAGGCATGCATGGTGGAATGGTAATCTCCAACCCTGTACCAGAAGAATCTGCTCTTCCATATGATCAGATTGAATCTGTAATCCTGCAAGCTTTAGCTGAAGCCAAAGAAAATAACATCGCTGGTAAAAAAGTAACACCGTTTTTGCTTTCAAAAGTAAAAGAACTAACAGCAGGCAAAAGCTTGGAAACCAACATTGCACTTGTATATCACAACGCAGAAGTAGCGGCTAAAGTCGCGGTTGCATTCAAAAATAAACAAAATCAATAAGATAGTGTTTCATTCACTAATCTTAAAAAGGGCAGTTCCAAAAGTGACTTTCTCACTTTGGAACTGCCCTCATTTCTGTTTTAGCTACCTTTTTTGTTCGTTAGTAAGGTCCGTATCCAATCACCTGTGCAATGATGATAGCAATACCCCCAATACATATTTGCAATCCAATTAGAGGCATGATCCACTTAAACCAGCGAACCCACGGAATTTTTGCCAAGGCTAGCCCAGCCATGAAATAGCCAGAAGTAGGAGTCACAATATTAGTAAAACCGTCTCCCAACTGAAACGCTAATACTGCTGTTTGACGAGTAACGCCCACCAAGTCAGCTAATGGTGTCATGATCGGCATTGTTAGTGCAGCTTGCCCACTACCAGACGGAACAATGACATTTAAGAAACATTGAAGGATAAACATGCCCATAGCAGTTAAAGAGGACGGTATATGCTGAATCGCTTGAGCTGAATAGAACAAAATCGTATCCATTACTTGTCCTTCTGTCAGAATCAGCAATATAGCCCGAGCCATCCCAATGATTAAAGCTCCCTCTAATAAATCAGCCGCACCTCTGATAAAGCAAGTAACAAACTTGCTCCCACTCATACGACAAATCAAACCGGATACCAGCGCCAGACATAAAAAGATGGTGGCAATCTCAGAAATAAACCACCCATGCTTCATAACACCAAAGGCAATCGTACCTAACGTAAGCATGAAGCTAAGGAGAACAAGCTTGTGCTGGATTAGAAATACTTTGTTTTTGTTATCCATTACGTTTTGTGTCGTAACAGCTTGCAAATCGAATGCGGGGGCACTACTATGAGATAGTTCCTTGCCGAAGCCATTTTCTACAAAAAACCCCTTAGATGGGTCTTTCTTAACTTTCATCGCATAGCGATACACAAAGGTAACACTAACTACATATAGAACCGCAAACAGCCCAATTCGAAAGCTCATACCAGAAAACAGAGGAAGTTCTGCTATCTTCTGAGCTACACCAATAGTAAAAGGATTAATAAGAGCAGTACTAAAACCAATTTGGGCTCCTACGAGTACAATTGCTGCACCTGTAATCACATCAAAACCTAATGCTAAAGCTAGAGGAATAAGTAACGCTAGATATGGCAATGTCTCCTCAGCCATTGCCATCAAAGAACCGCAGACACCAAAAAATAACATCATTATTGGAATCAGCCACTTCTCTTGATTCCCCAGCCTACGTGCCATGGCCAGCACCAAAGCTTCCATTGCTCCGGAATATGTAATGATTCCGTATGTTCCCCCTACTATGAGGACAAAGAAAATAATGTCGGCTGTCTCCACCATTCCTTTATGAATGCTAATCAGCATATCAAATGGATGAACAGGCTCAGATGGGAGAAAATGAAAGCTAGTTGGATTGACAACATTACGCCCATCCACCTCAACTCGACCATATTCTCCCGCAGGTACTACATAAGTAAGAGCGGTTGCCAAAAGTAGAATGCCTAGCAACAAGACGAAGACGTTCAGTTCTCTTGGATGTTTGTTTCCTCTTTTCATCTTGGAAAATAGTGCATTCATGTAAAACATAATCCCCCTTTCGCATCCGTCTATTATAACGTGAAAAAATGAACAAACTTTTTTCAGTTCTATGACAGTTGAAAGAAGGGGGTAAAAATACTCGATTACCTTTCTTCTCCAAAAAGCTCTTTACGCATCGCTTCACGAGTTGTTTCCACTGCCAGCATGATTTCTTCCTTGCTAGCCTGATCGATATGAATTCCTACAATAGTGGTCACGGTACATTTTTTATGCTCACAAGCTAAGCTCGCACATTCAATCGCCAGTTGATCTTCCTTATGGCCAGGTAATGTTATAAGCTCTACTTTGACTTTCTCATCCTGCCAGTAAGCTGTAGCTACTGCACCAATATGTACCACGCCTCCACCGATCAGATAGACGATATCATCCCCCATCATCTGTCGTCTTACTTCTATGTTATACGGTCGTTCCTTCATTACGTATCCCTCCCTCTTTTCTCATGAAGTGCTATTATAATCTGCTTTTCAATAAAGTAACAAATTCTGTATCCACTGGTTTCAATGCTTGTCCATTCTCCCTCACACCAGTACCAAAATGGACTTCCCTCACACCCGTTTCTTTCGCAAAAGTAGGCACGGTATCTATCGTTAAACCAGCCCCTGCCAAAATGGTTAGGTGTGTAGAAGTAGTTCGCTCTACCAATGTTTTAATCTGATCCACCGCATGTAGCGCACTTGACTGGCCACCAGATGTTAAGATGTGATCAATCTGTTTATAACCAAGTAATTGTTCAAGCGCTTCTAGTTGGTTTTCTACCTCATCAAAAGCTCGATGGAATGTAACATGCATGTCACCAGTTTCTTCTAATAAAGTCTCTAATGCCCGGAAATCAATTTGATTATCTCGTGTTAAAGTCCCAAGAACCACACCTGTCGCACCTAATTCGCGGATGATTTGTATATCTTGTTGCATCACTTTTATATCATCTGACGTATATACAAAGGATTGGCTATGAGGACGCACCATCACATGTACAGGGATTTTCACCTGATTGACCACATTTTTTATAAGACCATAGCTAGGAGTAAGCCCTCCTTCCACAATACCTGTAATTAATTCCAATCGATCTGCTCCACCTGCTTCTGCTCGTTTCGCATCATCTAATGTTGTTGCAATTACTTCGAGTATCATGCTGCCTTCGCTCCTTTTGGTACATTCCATTCATTATTACTTTTACTTTAGCATGTGTAATGACTGGATGCATCAAAAACGGTAAGGCATCTCAGGCCTTACCGTTCTCGTTCTTATGGATATAAACGCTATCTTAGATGTTTTTTTGGATGCTTACAGCTTCTCAATCTCATCCTTTAACGCTTCGGATTGAGTACCAAACACAATTTGCACACTGCCTTGCCCCAGACGCATCATACCTACTGCACCTAATTGTTTTAAAGCCGTTTCGTTGACCTTCTGATCATCTACCAGTACCAGACGCAATCGGGTAATGCAAGCATCTAGGCTCTTGATATTTTCTTTACCACCAATGTTTTCCAAAACCTTCTCTGCTTTTTCTCGCATCGAAGAGATTGTTCCTACGGCTCCTTCACTACCAGCCGCCACCTCTGTTTCAGCTGAAAGGAAGGATTCCTCTTCACGACCCGGTGTTTTCAAATTAAATTTTACAATAACAAAGCGGAATAAGAAGTAATATACTATCCCAAACGCTAAACCAATTGGAATTAACAATAAGGGATTCTGTGACCATTTATAGTTTAGTGCATAATCAATAAAACCAGCTGAGAAACCAAAACCCAATCGCATGCCTAACAAAATGGTTATAACTCCGGCAATCCCCGTTAAAATCGCATGGATGAAATATAACACGGGAGCAGCAAACATAAAGGCAAATTCTACTGGTTCTGTTATCCCTGTCAAAAAGGCTGTAATAGCCGTACTCAAAAAGATAGAGGCAATAGTCTTACGATTCTCAGGTTTAGCCGTATGCACGATAGCAAGCGCGATTGCAGGTACAGCAAACATCATAATAGGGAAGAATCCGGTCATGAATAGCCCCGCCGATTTATCACCTGCAAAGAAACGATGCAAATCACCTTTTACCACATCGCCTGCCGCATTGGTAAAAGTACCAATTTCAAACCAAGCAATCGTATTTATAATATGATGCAAGCCAGTTGGAATCAACAGACGGTTAAAGAAACCAAACAGACCAGAGCCCACAGCTCCTAGACTAACAATCCAGTTGCCAAACGTGCTAAGTGCTTCTTGTACAGGACCCCAAATCATTCCAAGCACTAAACCTAAAATCACCATAGAAAGAGAAGTAACAATTGGTACAAAACGTTTCCCACTAAAGAACCCTAACCAATCTGGTAGCTTAATATTATGATACTTCTTGTAAAAATAAGCAGCGACTAAGCCTGCTGTTATCCCCCCAAGCACGCCCATATCTAGCTTCATGTCATCTGGGATGTACAAAAATATGATAGGAACAACAGCTAATACCTTTTTTAATACCAAATAAGCAATAACTGCAGCTAATGCTGCTACCGCGTCACCGGCCAAGCCTATTCCCACACCAACAGCGAAAATCAACGGGAGGTTCTCCTTATGAAAAATAGCATCCCCACCAGCCGCGAGAAGCGGCTTAATGTACTGATTTAAAAATTCTCCAAACCCACCTAGATGAAAATCAGTCACATAGTTGATATCCCCTAAGCGAAGCATGATAGCTGCAGCCGGCAATACAGCTACCGGAAGCATTAAAGCTTTCCCAATCTTTTGTAAAAAAGCAAGCATGATGATTCCCCCTTACACATGAATGATATGTGAACGTAGGTTTCCTCTAGGTTGCCTGACTTGTTGCTCCTACTGAACTACCAATAAAAAGATTACAAAAAGAAAAACCTTTTCTACAAGCTATTACCGTACTACACGATCAGACCATCGTTCTTTCTATCTTTCTAGTAGGTCTAGTTGTGAGTAGCATTTGCAAGTAGATAAGGTTATCAGTGTTTACTTATTTTATATAATTGAATATTATGATAAATATTACGAAAGGATAAGGCAGGACCCTCATCGGATCATGCCATCCTTGTCGTGCTATGTTCATTTACGATTTGTTACAGTTTTTTAATCTCATCTTTTAGAATTTCAGATTGTGTACCAAAGACTACCTGCACACTACCTTGACCCAGACGCATAACACCTGCTGCACCTAGTTGCTTCAGGGCTGCATCATTTATTTTTTGATCATCGTTTACTACCAAGCGCAAACGAGTAATACACGCGTCAATGTTCTTGATATTTTCTTTACCACCGATGTTTGCTAAAACTTTTTCCGCTTTTTCCTTCATAGCATCGTTACCTTTAGCAGTACCACCATCTGTTGCCGCTACGAAATCATCTTCACGACCTGGAGTTTTCAGGTTAAGCTTCGTAATCATAATACGGAACAAGAAGTAGTAAATCACGAAGGTAGCAAGACCGATCGGCCAAAGCAGAAGTGGTTTTTGCGACCATTTAAAGTTAACAAGATAATCAATAAGACCAGCAGAGAACCCAAAGCCTAGACGTACGCCCAATTCAACAATGATAAATCCAATAACACCTGTTAAAACAGCATGGATACCATATAGTAATGGAGCAGCGAACATGAATGCGAATTCTACTGGCTCAGTAATACCTGTCAAGAACGCTGCGATTGCTGTACTTAAGAAGATGGATGCAACCGTTTTACGATTTTCAGGCTTCGCTGTGTGTACGATAGCGAGTGCGATCGCTGGCATTGCGAACATCATGATTGGGAAGAATCCTGTCATGAATAGTCCAGCAGATGGATCGCCCGCGAAGAAGCGGTTTAAGTCACCTTTTACAATCTCACCAGCTACATTTGTAAAGGTTCCAATTTCAAACCAAGCTATCGCGTTAATTACATGGTGCAAACCGAATGGAATGAGTACACGGTTAGCGATACCAAAGATACCAGTACCTACAGCCCCCATGCTTACAATCGTATTACCAAATGAATTAAGCGCCTCTTGTACAGGACCCCATATTAGACCACATAATAGACCTAGAATTACCATGGAAGAGGATGTAACGATTGGAACAAAACGTTTACCACTAAAGAATCCTAACCAATCTGGAAGCTTGATATTGTGGTATTTGTTGTAGAAGAAAGCTGCCAATGCACCAGACATGATACCACCAAGTACACCCATATCCAATTTCATTGCATCATCAATGAAAGAGAATGCACCTGGAACCGCTTTCAACACATTAAGTAAAACCAATTGTGCGATTACAGCTGCTAGAGCTGCAACTGCGTCTCCTGCCAAACCAATGGCTACCCCGACAGCAAAGATTAAAGGTAAGTTATCAAAAATGGCAGAACCACCTGCTGCTAGGAATGGAGCAATGTAATTATTTAAGAATTCGCCTGTTGTGCCCATGTTAAAATCTTTAACATAGTCAATTGCTCCAAAACGTAGCAATAGGGCTGCAGCTGGCAACGTTGCGACTGGAAGCATCAAAGCTTTACCAATCTTTTGAAGAAAAGCCAACATATCGTTTCCTCCTCTGATGTTATATATGAGTAGTGAAACCTCATGGCATGCATAAGGTTTCACATCATATCGCTTGTTGTACTTGCACAAAGGTTTTAGCCTTGAAGAACGGCTTTTCTTGATTCAGTTTGCAATGGCAATAAGTCAGCCGTTGCGCGATCGACCAATAAGGTCAAATTGGGATGTAGCTGTAAGATTGATACAGGTACTTGGGGATCTACCGTGCCTGTGAACAAATGACGTACAGCTTCAGCTTTACTCTTGTCGTTTACGATCAACAGGACATGGCGAGCTTTCATGATGCCACCAATACCCATAGTCACCGCTTGTTTAGGTACCTCGGATTTATTGTTAAAGAAGCGAGCATTTGCTTCGATGGTTTCAGGTGCTAGTTCCACCACATGAGTAGATAGCGTGAACGCTTGATCTGGTTCATTAAAACCAATGTGTCCATTATGACCAATACCCAAAATTTGGATATCTATGCCACCTGCTTCTTTCATTGCCTTCTCGTAACGGGTACATTCTACCTTTGCATCAGAAAACATACCTGATGGGATATTCGTTTGCTCTTTTTTAATATCTACATGAGAGAACAAGTTATCCCACATAAAGTAACTATAGCTTTGATCATGATCAGCTGTCAGTCCTACGTATTCATCCAGGTTAAACGTTGAGATTTTGCTAAAATCAATGTTTCCTGCTTGGTACATACTGATTAACTCTTTATACATGCCTATCGGCGTGCTTCCTGTAGCCAAGCCAAGTACGGATGTCGGCTTTTGTTTTAGCTGCTCCGCCATTATTTCAGCAGCTTTTTTACTTAGTTCCTGATAATTTTCAGATACGATTACTCTCATGTCTTATCCCTCACTATCCACTAGATGTGATTGTTTCTCTCTTCATGATGTATAGTTGCTCTTGATAGGATTAGGCTTTAAGGGTTACTTCAAGAACTTTGTCCTGACCACGCGATACTGAAGCACCTACAAAGTGTTTCATGCTTTCTACGGCATCGCTGTTTGTAATAATGATTGGTGTGATCGCAGGATAGCCCGCTTTTTTAATGATATCTAGATCAAATTCAATCAGAGTATCGCCCGCTTTGACATTTTGGCCCGTCGTTACTTTCGCAGAGAACCCTTCGCCGTTTAAGTTAACGGTATCGATACCAATATGCATCAAGATTTCAGCTCCATCAGCTGTCTGCAAACCGATTGCGTGTCCTGTGTTAAACAAATGAACTACTTCCGCGTCAACAGGTGCTACCAACACGCCTTCAGTTGGTTCGATAGCCAAACCGTCACCAGCAATTTTTTGAGAGAATACAGGATCTGGTACTTCTTCTAAGTTAACTGCCTTACCTGTTAGGGGTGCTAGCAGTAGAGTTGGTTGAACTTCTTTTTTACGAGAAAATAATTTACTAAACATGTTGATCCTCCTTAGGTGTTCACTGACTTTATCAATAGAAAAGGCATGAGCATAGAAAACGGATGCCTAAACAAATTGATATCGTTTAGGATGCTCCATCTTCCACTGCTCATGCCTAGTCGAACTAGTAACACGCTGTGAAAAGATAATCATTCTTTTTTGTCTTTTACTAATTGAAACAAACGGAACAAATGCATAGCCATGTATCCGACCTCGTCATCTGGCACTTTAACCTCTAACTTTAGTGAGATAAGCTCTCCTAATTGTGAGGCCAGTTCATACGCCTCTGGAAGCATCGTTTTTACGCGATCCAACAAGGGATTTTCTATTGTTTTGCCTTCCTTCAATCGTTCCAGAACGAAGCGGAAATGCGTAATCATTCGAGTATAGTGTAAGCTTTCCTTTGTTACCTTCAAGGTTAAACTCTCTTCCACCATTTGGATCATCTCAAGGATGAGGTTGGTATGCTTCACTGTCTGCGCTACTGGGATGTAGCTAACAGCCGAGTGAATATGCAACGCCAAGAATCCAATTTCACTTTCTGGAACAGAAATAGTGAATGCATCTTCGATTAGGGCTGCCGCTCGTTCAGCGAGGACGAACTCTTGCGGATACAACGCCTGAATCTCGAACAGGAAAGGGTTTACAATTTCCATACCACTTGACAAGCGATGCACAGCAAACTGGATATGGTCAGGTAAAGCAACATGAATCAATTCATTAATATCAGGCGTCATTTCATCGCAAACCCATGAAATGATCTCTTCAGCAATATCAATAACCAACTGGTCAATTTGAGTCAAAAGGGATTGAAACTGATTTAAATGAAGCTCATTTTCCATTCGAAAGCGCTTCTCAATACGTTCATCATTCTTCGCAATCGTATAGCCTGCTTTTTGCCCAAACCCAAGACCTTTGCCAAGCAAGATCACTTCTGTATTCACAGTTGGATCGCTTACCAAGACGACGTTATTACTTAAAATTCGACTTATGTTATAATCTTGGCTTTTGTACACGCAGACACCACCATAGGTCAGAATTACGAACTTGTAATGAGAATCCCTGCGTATCCTGCAACAGATAAAAAGTCAAAAAAGAGCCAACATCAGATTTTCTCCACGAAAAAACAAGAAAGAAAAATCCTTTGTGGCTCATGCCTGTTTATAACAGTAACACGCCTGTAAACGCATTATTCGCTTCATGTACATTTTACTATAAAGTTGATAAAAGTCAATCATAACTTATCATTTTTATGAATTAGCCGAGAACACTCGTGATTTTAATCATGAGATGAATCTCGGACAAAGCGTGTCTTCTGACACGTTACTTGTCCGACTACTTCTTTGAATAACTAACAAGAACAGGTATACTAATCTTGTACAGATTGCTCATTGAAAACTGAATGTATGGGGTTGCCATAAGGAATGCTTTGTGGCGTAAAACATTCAAGCACCTTCGTCCTCTCTGACCGAAAAGCGAAAACCAAGCAGTAGGTCAGAGAGAAGAGTCCAACGTACACTTTTTTTCAATAACCGTAGGGACTACGGGGATAGCCTGCTAATTCTCACTTCGTTGGATGTGATAGCGCAGGAATCTCGTGGCTTTAGCCATGAGAGGTTCAAAGGACCTTCTATCTAACCATATGCCTTAGTGAAGCCTCACTCGTTTGTTTCCCCATTTTCTATCCCAATAAGGCAAGACAAACCGATCTAAGCCAAAGTAGCCAGCATTACGGCCTGCTACTAAGATAAAGGTGGTTAATAAAACCAAATAAGGATTAACACTTACCGTACCACTAAATAAAAATGCATAATTCATGATAATTCCCATGAGTCCAGAGAATGTAGTTAATAGTCCTAATAGTAGAGCAAGCCCTACCAACACTTCTGCCCAAGGGATTAAGAAGTTGAAAAAGGAAGCACCGGGTAACGCTATATTTTCAAGAAAGGCAGCCCACCAGCCTTGTACAGCAGGGTGGTCACCACCAGCTTTTGCAATTGCACCTTTTAAGAAGCCTTCTGTTGCAAATCCCCCACCACTTAGCTTACCCCAACCAGAAACAAGCCACGTATAGCCTAAATAAAGACGAACTAACAACAAAACAACGGAAGCACTCTGAGATTGTCGTAGCCAAGTTACCATACACACCACTCCTTTTTTCTCTATAAAAAATCTGGTTACTGCTGAAATAATTTTTTCGTCATTACCGATAAGCACTATTTACTAATAATCTTTTAGACTCACGTCTTCCGCACCAATCAGTTCTCTTTTCCTACTGTTAAGCTTAGCTGCTCGCTGACTTAACTCCGTCAACTGTAACAAAATATTGGTTTTAATGGTTATATTCTGCACAGATAGAAATATTCCCTCTATTTCCCAATAGGCTTCTCGTAGCATTTCATGTATCAAGTGAATTGTAATTCCATGATGAAAGCTTGGATTCGTACTATCATTTCCGTTCAGATACATCGGTTCTACTTGATCGCTTACTTTTTGTATTTCCAGCTGAATCATTCTAAAGGACTGGTCGCACTCATGCCAGATGGTGGCAGATTGCTCCATCAATTGCTTCACAGTTTCCTTCATAGCCAAGGAAGCTCCATCGTTGTGTTTTATTATCTGCTCACTGTTCAACACAGTCTCCTTGGCCAATCGCTGTGTTTCTTTTGTTATTTTAGAAATGTCTAGCATGATTTTTTCTAATGCCTGAAAATCATAATCACATTTTTGACTATTCGCATCATTCAATAGATTATTCCTCGTTTGACACTCCATTCGTATAATAGTTTCTCCCTTCCTAACTTCTTGTATATACGTTATGTATCGAATTTTCTGCCGAACAAAAATAGGGTCATTTTACACAAAAATAAAAAACACCAGGTGCATTCACCTGGTGTTTCGTCTTTATTCATCGCTGTAAGCTTCAAGGATCATGTGTTTTCTATTTTTTGATTAATTCCAGATCAACCGGAATAAATTCATCTACCTTTTCACCCTTGGCTACCTTAATAGCAGTCTCTACAGCTTTTTTACCGATTTCTGCTGGTTTTTGAGCAACAGTTGCTGTCAATTTTCCATCTTTAACAGCTGCCACTGCATCCTCGGTAGCATCAAATCCTACGACTTTCACTTCTTTCAAACCAGCTGCTTCTAAAGCTTGTAGGGCTCCCAAAGCCATTTCATCATTGTGGGCAAAAACAGCTTGGATGTCCTTGTTGCCTTGCAAAATATTTTCCATAACACTCATGCCTTTTGCACGATTGAAATCTGCTGGCTGAGTAGCTGTTACTTTTAGACCATCTTTATTGTCTACCGCATTGTGGAACCCTTTGCCTCGATCACGTGCTGCAGAGGAGCCCGGAATACCTTCCAACTCAATCAGGTTTCCTTTACCACCAAGAGAATCCATGATGAACTGGCCAGCCATTTCTCCGCCTTTTACGTTGTCGGAAGCAATGTGTGACGTTACTTTACCACCTTCTGCAGCACGGTCGACAGTAACGACTGGGATGTTTGCTGCGTTTGCTGATTCAACCGCTGTGGAAATGGCTGCACTATCGGTTGGGTTAACCAAAATGACATCTACTTTTTTCTGAATGAGATCCTCAACCCCGCTAATTTGTTTAGCCGTATCATCTTGGGAATCCACGACGATCAGATTAACCCCAGCCTCTTTGGCTGCCTTTTCTGCTCCTTCTTTTAGCGTGACAAAGAATGGGTTATTTAATGTAGAGATAGAGAGTCCAATGGTGACTCCTTCTTTCTTCGCATCAGATGCTGGCGTCTTGCTATCCTCTAAGCTGGATTGAGTCGAACAGCCTGCTAGTACAGATAAAAGCATTGTGGATGCCAAAGCTACTTTCACGTACTTCTTCATGATGAAATCTCCCCTTTTACTCATTATTATTTTTTAGAACGGTCCAACAAAACGGCAATCAGGATGACTGCCCCTTTAGCCACCAGTTGATAGAAAGATGATACATTCAACAGGTTAAGACCGTTATTCAACACACCGATAATCATGGCACCGATCAAGGTACCAACAATCCAGCCTTTACCACCAGAGAGACTGGTTCCCCCCAGAACGACTGCCGCGATGGCATCTAGCTCATAGGACGTACCTGCCGTTGGTTGGGCAGAGTTAAGACGTGAGGTCAAAATAATACCTGCTAAGGATGCAAACAACCCGCTGATAGAATACACCCAGATTTTTACCTTAGTGGTGGAAATTCCTGATAATCTGGTTGCCTCTTCATTGCTCCCTAAAGCGTATACATGACGACCAAATGTCGTATGTTTTAAGATGAAATACAACACGATAAAGGAAAGTAACATCCAGATAACCGGCATCGGAATTTGTAAAAAGAAGCTTTTCCCTACCATTCCGAAGCTATCTGGTAAACCTGTAATTGGTTTTCCCTCTGTATAAACAAGCGTCAATCCTCGGAACACGGTCATGGTTGCCAGTGTTGCGATAAATGGAGCTACATTGCCCTTTGCTACTAAAAATCCATTGAAAGCACCCATTACTAGACCTGCCAACAGTCCAACCACGATTGCTAAGAACGGATCGCTACCGCTGGCCATCATCCCCGCTGACAACGCGCTTGATAAAGCCAAAGTAGAACCTACTGATAAGTCAATCCCACCTGTTAAAATAACGAAGGTCATTCCAAAGGCAATCAGAGCATTAATTGACACTTGGCGTAATACATTAAAAATGTTACTTACCGTTAGAAAATCGGAGCTGACGATAGACAATATGATGACCAGCAGCAACAGACCTAATAACGGACCCATCTGTTGCAAAAAATTCCCTTTTAATTTAAGCGCTGGTTTCGCTTGTGCTTGCATGTGAATGACCTCCCCCTGTTGCCGCGTGCATAATGATTTCCTGAGTGGCTTCTTCTCGTGAGAACTCACCCGTCATTTTCCCCTCATGCATAACGATAATTCGATCGCTCATTCCCAGTACCTCGGGCAATTCCGATGAGATCATGATGATCGCTACTCCTGCTTGTGCCAAACGGTTCATCAAGTCATAAATCTCTTTTTTTGCTCCTATATCCACTCCACGCGTCGGTTCGTCTAAAATTAAAATTTTAGGAGTAGCTGCCAGCCATTTTCCAATGACAATTTTTTGCTGATTACCACCACTCAACGAACCAACTTTCTGCTCGCTGCTATGCGTTTTGACCAACAGCTTTTTAATCGTATCGTCTGCTAATTGCTGTTCCTTCTGCTTGTGAAGGACCCCCATAGATGAGAGGCTGGACAGATTAGGTAATGCTATATTTTCCCGAACGGATAAGGAAAGTACCAAGCCTTCTTCTTTTCGGTCTTCTGTTACGAAGGCAATTCCTGCCGCGATCGCATCTTTCGGCTTTTTTATGCTCACAGGCTTGCCTTCTACCTTAATACTTCCTGAATCCAGTCGTTCGAGTCCAAAAATGGCTTTGGCCACTTCCGAGCGTCCCGCCCCCATTAATCCGGCAAATCCCAATATTTCGCCAGCTTGTACTGTAAAGGAGACATCAGTCAGTTTTCCTTTGATCGACAAATGATCTACTCGCAATTTTTCTTCACCGAGAGTCACTTCCACTTTTGGAAAGCGGTCCGTAATTTCCCGACCTACCATCATTTTAACCAGCTCATCCATGTTAGTCTCAGCTGTTACTTTCGTGCCAACATACTGACCGTCACGAAGAACCGTGATACGATCGCTGACCTGAAAGATTTCCTCCATCCGATGCGAGATGTAAATCATACCTACTCCTTTGTTCTTGAGGGCAAAAATAACTTCAAACAATGCATCGATTTCACGATTGGTAAGAGCTGCGGTTGGTTCGTCCAGTACTAGGATGTCCGCTTGTAATGAAAGCGCTTTAGCGATTTCGATCATTTGTTGCTGACCAACAGATAAATCGCCCACTCTTGTATCGGGATCAACTTGAATACCCAATTGATCTAAATATATCTTTGCTTCCTGACGGAGCTTTTGCCAATTGATAAATTTCGTTTTTCCATACGTAAATTCGCGTCCCAAAAAGATATTTTCGGCAACTGTTAAATGTGAAATTAAATTCAATTCTTGATGAATAATTCCAATTCCCAGCTCAGCTGCCAGTTTCGTGGTCATCTCTGGTACAAGCTGACCCTTTACTGTGACAGTGCCGCTATCTTTGGTATAAATACCGCCAAGGATTTTCATGAAAGTAGATTTACCTGCTCCATTCTCACCCATTAGCGCTACCAGTTCACCTGGGCGCACCGTCAATTCAACCTGATCGAGCACTTTGACACCGGGAAACGACTTGCAGATCCCCTTCATTTCTAACAATAAATCTGTCATACGTTCACACCGCCTTTAAAAAGTAACTCCAGCTTCTAAAATCACATTGGCATATGGCGTGCATTCTCCGGTACGTATGATCGCTTTCGCTTCATTCGTCCGTTTTTTAAATTCTTCATGACTCACTACGCTTTCTTCTACATTTGGGAGCTCTTGCTTCATTTTTTCATAAAGAGCGGGGCTAACTTCGCTCATCTCTTTTGCATAATGGATACGCTCCACCTGCATTTCTGCTAAAATTACTTGCAATACATCCAGAAAGCTTGGAAGACCTGCTTTGAGAGCTAAGTCTATTCGTTGTACACCATCTGGGATCGGCAGGCCAGCATCGCAAATCACAATGCGGTCTGTGTGTCCCAGCTTACTGATAATAGCGGAAATGTCACTATTCATGATGCCAATTTTCTTCATGTTTCTCACCCTTTAGCTGTGCAGTAATTTTCTAAGCTGTAACTGTCACGGTCTTAAACTGTCGCGACTTACTTGTAAGCTATCACTTGGATTGAAAAGCTAGTACATCCTTCATTGTAGGCATTCCATTTTGTGCCCCCAATTTAGTCACGGCAAGCGCTGATACAACACTTGCAAACGCAACTGCTTCTGGAATGGTTTGTCCAGAGGCTAGTGCATAGGCAAGACCTGCGTTATAAGAATCTCCGGCTCCTGTGGTATCTACGACTTGCACTTTATGACTAGCGATCGTTCCAAATGTCTCACCATCCATTAAGTAGGCAGAACCTATGGACCCAAGTGTGGTAATGACGTGTTTAACTCCTTTTGCATGGAGTGCTTTCATGGCGACAGGTAGAGTAGCTACTTGGTCTGCTTTCGCTCCCTCATGTGCCGTCTCCGTTAATAGATACAATTCCGATTCGTTGGGCGTCATGACATCAACGTAACCAAATAATTCGTCAGGAAGCTGCTGCGCTGGCGCTGGATTTAAGATGACCATCTTGCCAGCTTCTTTTGCCAGCTTTGCCGCATAAACAACCGTCTCTATAGGAATCTCCAATTGCAACAACACGATATCTGCCGCCTTCACCGTATCAGCATGTAAGTCAACATCTGCTGGAGAGGTATGGGCATTGGCACCTGCTACCACAATAATTTGGTTATCCCCTTCTGCTAACAAGATAGATGCGATGCCAGTCGGCACATTTTCAACATGTTTTATCGTGTTGACTTGGATTCCTTCCTGTTGCATCGCCTTATCAAGCGAATCTCCAAACGCATCTCTTCCCAAAGAACCAATCATCGAAGTTTGGGCACCTAGACGCGCGGCGGCGACCGCTTGGTTGGCGCCTTTTCCACCGGGGATAAAATGAACGTTATCTCCACTAATCGTCTCTCCCATTTTGGGCTGACGCGGTGCTTCCACTACAACATCCATGTTAAGGCTGCCAATGACAGCTACTCGCGGTTGTCTCATGCTAATGGCTCCCTCCTGGTTGAACTGCGCTCAATAAAAGTAGGTTCTAGTTCATATACTTTCGGTAAAGGTTTCGTATTTTCTATTTGCTGGGTTAAAGTAAGTGCTGCTAGCTCTCCCATCTCATAGATCGGTTGAGCTACCGTTGTTAATTCTGGGATAGTCATGGAAGCTAGTGCAATGCCATCAAAACCACATACCACTACATCTTCTGGCACCCTTCTCCCTAGTTGGTTTAATCCTTTTAACACCCCAATGGCCATCAAATCATTTCCAACAAAAATGCCATCAATATCTGGATGTCTTCTCAGTAGTTCTTTAACCGCTTCCTGTCCCCCATTTAATTGGAAGTAGCCAGGCTCCATTAAGCTTGGCGAATACCAGGATAATCCTTGGACGCTTTCTTCATAAGCAAGCATTCTCTCTCTGGCAGTTATTAATTCTTGTGGGCCATAGATATGTCCAATTTTACGACACCCCTGCTCAACTAAATGAGCAACAGCTTCCTTCGCTCCCGCATAATTGTTACATCTGATTACAGAGCAATGTTGATTCTCTGGAGCGCGATCCATGACCACTAAGGGAATCTGATCCTGTTGCATCTTTTGGATATCTTCACTGCTTAAGGTTTGCGAAGCAATGATGATACCATCAATATATTTTCTCTTAAGAACCTCTATATATGTTTTTTCCTTTTGCCCCTGATCATCAGAGTTACATAGGATGACCGTATAGCCCAATTCTCTAGCTTTATCTTCTACGCCACGCGCCATTTCTGAAAAAAAAGGGTTCGTAATGTCCGGCAAGATAAACGCAATCGTACTGGTCCGTTTACCCGCCAATCCTCGCGCTACCGAGTTGGGTTCATACTGAAGCTGTTGAATTGCCTTTTCAACTTTGCGAGCTGTTTCCACATTCACATAGCCCGTTTTGTTGAGCACACGTGAAACAGTTGCTACAGAAACACCTGCCAGCTTTGCTACATCGCGAATCGTTGCCATCATGCGTCACTCCACATTCGTAACCATCTAATGTGTAACCGGTTTCACACTAAATACATAAAATCATATAAATATTGGAAACAAAAGCATAAAATCTCGTATTGTTCAGTTTATTCAAAACTGTAACCGGTTTCATAACCTTACAACACAAATATACTCGCTCATGGATAGGGTGTCAAGAGAAAGTGAATAATGGTAGAAACTGCTTTCAGTAGCTACCATCTATCCAATAAAATATCGAATGATAAAAATACAGTTACATATAAAACAAACAAAAAAGGAGCGTACCCGCTCCCTATATTACTCATGAAAATGCTTTATTCAGACTATTCATTAATCCAAGATAGAGCTACTGTACCTTGCCCAGCATGTGCACCAATCGTTGAACTAATTGGCCCAATAATAACTTCTAAATCGTGATATTTCTCGTTGATTCGCTTTTTTAGAGCTTGTGCTTTTTCTAATACGTTCCCATGCAAAATCTGTACATCCTTAATGGTTTGTTTCTGCATCGCTTGATCGAGTTGGTCTAGCATGCGAACAATAGCTTTATTTTCTGTTCGGATTTTTTCATACACTTCAAATATGCCGTCTCTAATACGAATAATTGGTTTGATCTGAAGGAGATTGCCTACAAAGAACTGTACTCCATTCATTCGTCCTCCACGATAAAATTGATCAAGACTCCCAAGTAAGATATAGCTTTCTGCTTTATCAGCTACGTGACGCAACGATTTAGCGATTTCCACGGGTGAAGTCCCCTTCTTCGCCATTTCCATTCCTTGTAAAATCATATGTGTAATCGGATAGGACATGGTTTTCGAATCTACTACTTCTACTGGAAACTCCGCCATCGTTGCAGCGCTATGGCTAGCATTAAGTGTACCACTTAGTTTACTAGATACGTGAACAGCGATCGCACAATCATATTTTTGTTTTAGGGTCTCATATAGCTCCACAAATTTGCCTAGCGAAGGTTGTGAGGTCTTCGGAACTTCTCGTGTGTTCTCTATTTTTTCGTACATTTGCTCCGGCGTCATATCGATGCCATCGCGGTAGGTTCCGTCGGTGAAAATAATTTCGAGTGGCACGACGTAAATATCGTGCTTCTCCCGAAGGTCAGCCGGTATATAAGCCGTACTGTCAGTTACCCAGGCAATTTGTTTTTTCACTGAAACGCTCCTTTATGTTCAAGAGATATAAGTAAGATTATATATCCTTCTCTCGCAGTTTCCTATTACCTATTTCTTATAGGAGTGAACACTTTCGTTCATAATGTTCACAATTTGAAAATGGATTTTTATTAGGTGTTTTGTTAAGTTCATTTGAATTTATTAAAAGCCCTATGAAAGATGAGCTCTGTCTTCTTACATTAGTTCATTGTTCCAATTTTTGCGAACTTGCCATTGTTATGCACCTGATTTTGAATGTATTGTCGTATTTATGCTTCTGTGTGTTCGCTAACCGTTGCCACAAAATAAGAAGGATTCCAAAGATTCCCTCCCCATAGCTTCTTTTTAAGCTGGGGAAACTCTTTAAATAGCAACCTTGCCGAAACGCCTTTTAACGCTTTGATGATACTCGGAATTGAATGTTGCGGACTACAATCAATCATGAGATGAACATGATCACAATCACTTTCGATTTCTGAAATCGTGAAATCATTGTCTGTAGCAAGCTGATTCAGTATTTCTTTTAATCTTGTATCTACATCTCCAAGCAACACTTTATGGCAATATTTTACACACCATACAATATGGTATTGGATAGAGTACACATTTCCCCTGCCATGTTATTCACCTCAATGATAGGATAGCACATGTCAAAATAAATTATTCTGTCTAAATATCAGCGTTTTTATTGATCACCAAGTCAACATATGTCGGACAATTAACATGTCAGAAGACACGCTTTGCCCGAAGCCGATTCATCTCAACCTGCTGGGGAAGTAGTTGTATTAGCGCATGTGAAAATCCCACATTTTCTCACATGAAAAACCTCATGAGTTTATCATTTAGTACTGTCCTGCACAAACACCTGATAGTCCGGTTTTTTCATATCCTTTTCCTAGTGATCATTATTGGCTTCTCTCATGCAAAAAGACATCAATCCTCTTTTTGAGAATTGACGTCTTTTATCCGGACTTGTTGTTACTATTTTTTACTCATACATCACTTTTCCATCTTGTACCACAATCTGCCCGTTTTTCACAACCGTTTTGACATGATTAATGCCAAAGTGGTAAGGCAAATAGTTGAGGTTATCCGCATCATAGATAACCAAGTCCGCTTGTTTACCTACCTCTAGACTACCAACCTGCTCTGCACGTCCAATGGCATGGGCGGCATTTATCGTCATGGCCGTCAGTACTTCCTCCGGCGTTAGTCCAAGATTTAGGCACCCCAGTGTCATGACGAGTTGTAAAGACTCTGTAGGTGAACTGCCCGGATTGTAATCAGTGGAGAGTGCAACAGGTACACCTAGCTCGATCATTTTTCTTGCACGAGCATGTTTCGTCAGTCGAAGATTAAAGGAAGTAGCTGGCAAGCAAACTGCTACAACACCTGCTTCTTTCATCGCCTGCAAGCCTTCATCACTTGCGGCTAACAAATGTTCAGCGGAAATGCAGCCTAGCTCTGCGGCTAATTCTGCTCCACCCAACGGCTCAATTTCATCTGCATGCAGCTTCAGTCCAAAACCGAGCTTACGGGCTGCCTGCATAATGGCTCTGGATTGTTCAACACTGAACACCCCATGCTCACAAAAAACGTCACAGAACTCAGCCAATCCAGCACGTTTTACTTCAGGTAGCATCTCGTTAATGACCAAAGCAACATATTCATCTGTTCGGCCCTTATATTCCGTTGGTACTGCATGCGCTCCCATAAAAGTAGAAACCAAATCGACCGGATGCGCTTCCTGTAATGTACGGGTTACGCGGAGCTGCTTTAGTTCTTCTTCTACACTAAGTCCATAACCGCTTTTTGCTTCTACTGTAGTTGCCCCGAATTGTAGCATTTGATCCAGACTCTTTTTCGCCTTCAGAAAAAGCTCCTGCTCCGTAGCCGCACGAGTAGCACGCACAGTACTTAAAATGCCCCCACCCTGTTCTAAAATTTCCAGATAGCTTGCTCCGTTTAATTTGAGAGACAATTCATGTTCCCGTGAGCCACCATGGACAAGATGCGTATGCGGATCGACTAGGCCAGGTGTAACGAGTTTGCCGTCAGCATCCCACTCATTTCGAATGACAGAACCTTGGATTTGTTGCCAAACGTCCTGTTCCCTTCCGACAGCCACGATTCGTCCATCTGCTATGGCTATCGCCCCATCTTGAACCAATCCGATTTCTTTCATCTCAGCTCCACAACGTGCCTGAGCTGGCCCAGCCATAGTAACGAGCGTTTTGATGTTATGAACGAGCAAGTCGATTTGCGACATCCTGCTTCCCCTCCTATTTACCAATTGCTCCTTTTTGCCTTTATTAAATGTCTAGCATTGGTACTCGTACTCCGCGCTCTTTTGCAGTTTCAACTGCCAAATCATAACCTGCATCAGCGTGGCGGATAACTCCCATACCCGGATCGGTTGTAAGTACACGTTTCAGTCGTTCTTCTGCTTCCAGGGAACCATCTGCCACAACTACCATTCCAGCATGCAAGGAATAACCCATGCCTACACCGCCGCCATGATGCACGGATACCCAACTAGCTCCCGCTGAAGTATTTACCAACGCATTTAAAATCGCCCAGTCTGCTACCGCATCACTGCCATCCTTCATGGCTTCCGTCTCACGATTAGGAGAAGCAACCGAACCGCAATCTAAATGATCTCGTCCAATAACAATTGGTGCAGAAATCTCTCCGCTTCGCACCATTTCATTAATGGCAAGCCCCATTTTGACACGTTCTCCATATCCCAGCCAGCAGATACGGGCTGGCAAGCCTTGGAATACTACTTTTTCTTGAGCCATGGTAATCCAGCGACGGAGATGTTCATTCTCTGGGAATAGCTTTAACACAAGTTCATCTGTTTTATAGATATCTTCTGGGTCACCTGACAAAGCTGCCCAACGGAAAGGCCCTTTTCCCTCGCAAAATAATTGGCGAATATAGGCTGGTACAAAGCCTGGGAAGTTGAAAGCATCTTTTACTCCTTCATCAAAAGCAACCTGACGAATATTATTGCCGTAATCGAAAACGATCGAACCTGCCTTTTGCAAATCAAGCATTGCCTGTACATGGGTGGCCATTGAGCTTTTTGCCAATCGGATGTATTGATCTGGGTCACTCGCTCTCAATGCTAACGCATCATCTAATTCATAACCAGTTGGTACATATCCATTCAATGGATCATGTGCAGAAGTCTGATCAGTGACGAATTCAGGGGTTAAGCCACGTGTAGCCATCTCTGTGAAAATCTCTGCGGCATTGCCGACCAAACCGATGGACAGTGCTCTGCCTTCGTTCTTCGCTTCTGTCGCCATCTCCCATGCTGCATCTAAGTCACGTACCATTACATCGCAGTAGCGAGTATCAATGCGCCGTTGAATGCGAGTAGCGTCAACATCAACTGCGATGACCACCCCTTCGTTCATTGTGACAGCTAACGGTTGAGCTCCACCCATTCCACCCAAACCTGCTGTTAGTGTTATCGTACCTTTCAGTGTGCCGTTATTATGCTGGCGTGCGGCTTCTGCGAAAGTCTCGTATGTCCCTTGCAGAATTCCTTGTGTTCCAATATAAATCCAGCTACCTGCTGTCATTTGTCCGTACATCATTAAGCCTTTTTGATCTAATTCTCGGAATGTCTCCCAATTTGCAAATGCAGGAACCAGCATAGAGTTAGACAACAACACACGTGGAGCTTGAGTATGTGTACGGAATATTCCCACCGGTTTACCCGATTGAATTAACAACGTTTCGTCTGCTTCCAATTCTTTTAAGCATTCAACGATTTTGTCAAAACTAGCCCAGTTACGTGCTGCTTTGCCAATGCCACCATATACAACCAAATCTTCGGGACGCTCTGCAACCTCTGGATCCAAATTGTTCATGAGCATGCGTAAAGCCGCTTCCTGTTCCCAGCCTTTCGCACTTAACTCATTGCCACGTGGAGCTCGCACTACTCTTTTGTTGGTTGATGTCATCTTACATTCCCCTTTCGTATAGGCAAACATTTCTTACAAACACAATGGGATCTCTAGTTGTGAATTCGATTGGCATATCCTGCTAAAAAAGTCAAAATCGTATATAAAGAAGCTCGTACCGTTGCTCGCCGCAGATCCTGCAACGTGTCAACACAGACGATATCAAAGCCTTTTACCTTAGGATGAATCCTTAGTAAATAGACGGCATAACAATTGCCACGTGGTCATTCCAGCGGGTACCATCGCGGGCACTCCTGGCGCATAGAATTGATCTAGCACATCCATATCGACAGTCACATAGATGGCTTCTGTTCCATTACCAAGATGTTACTCTCTATAACTACGTGATTTTTCCCAAAAAACTGTTTATTTTCTTCATTTTAACGGAAAGTGCTTACGATTCATCTAGTGTAATTTGCGAAAAACTAGCACAATCTTGCTGTGCGATATTCACGTGGACTCATATTCATTTGCTTTTTGAACAAACGACTAAAGTAATTAGCATCTTCAAATCCTAATTCAAAAGCAATTTCTTGGATAGATAAATCTGTTGTTTCTAAATAGATAACAGCTTTTTTCAGCTTAATTCGATGAACATACTCAATAAAGCTGTATCCCGTCTCTCGTTGAAAAAGATGGCTAAAATAATAAACACTCAAACAGCAATTTTGTGCTACTTCTTGCAGTCTTACTTTTTTGCTAACATGTTCCTTCAAATAAGTAATCGCCTTGCGAATCACTGGTGAATATCTTTTCATGTCCAGTTGTTCCACTTGTTGAACTAAGCTTATGCTATACCGCTCCACTTTTTGTAAGAAGGTATCGTAGCGAATCGTTTTATAGAGGTCCTGAATGAATCTCGCATTCTCGGCTAAAATGGTCGAAGCATCTGCACCGAGCTCCAGCACCGTCCTCGCCATAGCTGTTATTACTTCTACCACTTCCGATTGAAAGCTCTCCACATCCTGATGCTCCATAATCGTCATGTTATGTAGTAATGTATGCAAGGCTTCGATGGTAGCTCGTTCATCACCAATTCTCACACTGGCAATGACATCTGCGCGATTCTTGCTCGGTATGGAGGGATTTTTTCCACTTTTGCTTGCCCTATCTTGCTTCGCCGTTGTTGGTAATATCAACTGATTCCCTTGGAAAAAACGATCTTTTAAAGCCATCTGTGCTTCTTCATAAGAATGTTGCATGAAAAGCGGATTCTCATAAGCGCTCCCAATACCAATGGAGACCGATATCCCTTTTTCATCGGCATGTTGAACAATCTCAGAAGCTATCTGACGAGCCTTTTGATCAGCAGTAGCCTGTAGTTTGCACCCATCATCTAACAACTCAATCAGAACCACAATAACCCCTTCTGAAACCCAGCACCACACAAATGGAACAGACAAAGCTTGATTCAACACCTCAAGTAATTGCTGTCCAATCTTTTGCCGCCAGACGAAAGGATAGCTTGTAGCCAAATCAGGATAACGATCGAGAGATACCACCAGTGCAAGCTCAGGATGAATTGTCATCTGTAACTGCTGCTGTCTCATCGTAAACTCTGCTTCATGTACTATTGTCCCTGCTATTAATTCATGGGCAAATGTTGCCTGTATAGCTGCTACTTGTTGCTGAGTTAGCATTGAGTTCCTCCTTTTATCCCTGTGTTTCAAACAGGTAGAAAAATAGGCGATCATTCCGTATATGCTATCGGAATTGACCGCCCATCCTTTTATTACGTTGTTTTTTCTATGACGTTTCTCTACTGTCGTTTACTCTCGATCCAATAGGGATGCACCAGCAATTCCCGGATGCGTCATTTCATAAGGATCTAAAATAATATCGAGTTCTTCTTCTGTTAACACATTATAATCCAAGCAAAGCTCACGTACTGATCTGCCAGTTAGTGTCGCCTCTCTTGCAATACGTGCTGCTGGTTCATAACCCAAATGCGGATTTAGTGCAGTAATAATTCCCACGCTATTTTCTACATATTGGCGGCAACGCTCTATATTTGCTTCAATACCTTCCAGACAATTCTTCTGGAACGCTGTAAATACATTATTCATAATAGTCAAGGACTGAATCAGGTTAAATACTAGCACAGGCCCCATCACATTTAACTCCAATTGACCTGCTTCAGACGCCAGACAGATCGTGTGGTCGTTCCCGATTACTTGGAATGCCACTTGATTAACCACCTCTGCCATCACTGGGTTTACTTTGCCTGGCATAATCGAAGACCCCGGCTGACGAGCAGGTAAGCTAATCTCACCCAATCCAGCACGTGGGCCGGATGCTAGTAAGCGTAGATCATTAGCAATTTTAGACATATTGATCATGCAAACTTTTAGAGACGCAGACACCTCTGTATAAGCATCAGTGTTTTGCGTAGCATCCACCAGATTCTCTGCACTAACCAGTGGTAATTCGGTCAACTCCGCAAGAATTTTAACTACGCGATCAATATAGATTGGATCGGCATTTAGACCCGTTCCTACTGCTGTTGCTCCCATGTTTACTTCATAAAGGTGCTGACGTGTTTGCCCAATTCGTTTAATATCTCGATCCAAAACACGGCTATATGCTTCAAATTCTTGGCCCATACGAATAGGAACGGCATCCTGCAAATGAGTGCGGCCCATCTTAATAATATGGTCAAATTGCTTTGCTTTATCTGAGAAGGCATCCCGCAATGACTCCATGGTGCCTAGCAACTGATTGATTAAACGCAGAACGGCAATATGAACGGCAGTTGGAATTGCATCATTCGTTGATTGCGCTTTGTTTACATGCGTATTTGGGCTAAGTGTAAAATAATCGCCCTTCACGGCACCCATAATCTCCAACGCACGATTGGCAATCACTTCATTTGCATTCATATTAATAGAAGTGCCCGCACCACCCTGGATGGGATCGACAATAAATTGCTCATGCCATTTGCCATCAATCAATTCTTGAGAAGCTTGTACGATTGGATCACCTAATTTGGAATGAAGCTGTTTTACTTCCATATTGGCTAGAGCGGCTGCTTTTTTTACATAACCTAGCGCTTTAATTAGTTCACCATCGATACGATATCCTGTGATCGGAAAATTCTCTACAGCACGCAATGTTTGAATGCCATAGTAAGCATGCAATTGTACCTCTTTTGTTCCAAGAAAATCTTTCTCCTGACGTGTTTCTTGAATGATACTCATCGTTAGTCCCCCGTCTATGATCGCTCATACAGAGCCGTATTCATTGTCAGTTCACTCTTGTATCTATCATATACCAGTTTGCCTCATTCCAACAGGTCTGACCATCTGAAATTGTGCAAAAAGGTAAAAAAGCAAAAAACCGATAAGCCATTGCTCACCGGTTTCTCTCAAGACTCATTTATTTCTGTTACAGCGCAAACATCTTCTGTAGCGCTTCTTCATTTACATAGTTACCAACCAAGAAGATACCGAACTCACCATAACGAGCACTTACTTCATCGAACCTCATTTCATATACAATGTGTTTCAATTCAATTGGATCATGAGCAAACAAAGTAACGCCCCATTCCCAATCGTCATAACCCACAGAACCACCAATAATTTGTTTAATCTTACCGGCATACTTGCGACCAGTCAAACCGTGAGTTTGCATCAATTCGCGACGCTCGTCCATCGTCATTGAATACCAGTTATCTTTTTCTCCACGTTTCTTGTTCATAGGGTAGAAGCAGAAGTGATCCCATTTTGGCAAAATTGGATATAAACGCTCACGCACATGCGGATTCGCTTTAGGATCTTGACCAGGGTTGTTCACATAGTTGCTTAACTCTACCACGGAAATATAAGAGTAATCCGTCTTTGTATAATCGGCAAAACGGGTTTTGTTTATCGCTGTTTTTAACTCATCCAACTCACCCATTGTTGGGCGTAGGAAGATAAAGCATAAATCAGCTTTATGTCCAAGCACAGAATACACAGCCGTGCTACCATCAGTCTCGGATTCTGCATCATTCCATACGCGCATTAAGGAAGTTAGTTCGTCAAGGGCTGCTTGGCGATCCTCGATAGATGCTTTTTTCCATTTTTCCCAGTTGATCTTACGGAAGTCATGATAGGTAAACCATCCTTCCAACGTGAGCAATGCTTCATTGGCTGACATGTGACACAACTCCTTCTTATGGTTTAGCGTGAGCATTTGCTCCGCCTATGTACATACGCGAAAAGCCTCTTTTTTCGTTCAGGAGACTTGTCCTTCTTTATCTTACTGATAACTTTTGGAAAAGACAATGATTTGCTAGTCTTCGGTATACAGTTGTATTCTCTGTGACAAATCTTTACGTCAGCCTATAACTTCCGTAGCATTACCTCTTCAATAGCATGTTGATTACCCTTAGTCAAAATCAAATCAGCTCGATAGCGTGTAGGTGAAATATTTTTATGTAAGTTAACAGCATTTATTTCCCGCCAGATGTTTTGCGCTACCTCCAACGCCTCACGATCGGATAGCTTTGCATATCGGTGGAAATAGGAGGCTGGTTTCTGGAAAGCCGTCTGTCTTAACAACAGAAAGCGATTTAAATACCATTCCTGTATGTCTTTTTCATTTGCATCTACATAGATAGAGAAGTCAAAGAAATCGGAAACGAACACCTGTGGCATATTATCCATCGTTCGTCCCACCTGCAAGACATTTAACCCTTCCACAATCAAGATATCAGGTTGGGAAACGATTTGTTCTTGGTCATGCAAAATATTGTAGGTCAAGTGGGAGTAGAGTGGACAACTCACTTCTTTAACGCCCGATTTTACATCTGCTAAAAAATTTATCAACCTTGTTGTATCATAACTTTCAGGAAAGCCTTTTCGCTGCATCAGACCACGTTCTTCCAATACCTCATTGGGATAAAGGAAGCCATCCGTAGTAACCAGCTCCACCTTAGGATGATTAGGCCAGCGTTTCAACAAGGATAACAGAACGCGTGCCGTGGTGCTTTTTCCAACGGCTACACTGCCAGCGATACCAATGATAAATGGAACCTTTTCTGAGCGATTTCCAAGAAAGGTATCGGCAGCCTTATACAACTCCTGTGATTCTGCTACATATAAATTTAACAGCCTGGAGAGAGGCAGATAGATTTCACTTATTTCTTGTAGTGACAGTTTCTCATTAAGCCCTGCTAGTTCGGCTAAATCCTCTTCACAGATGGATAAAGGCGTCTCATTTCGTAGCCCTCTCCACTCATCCCTAGAAAAAATCATATAAGGGGAATAAATTCGTCTTTCGGCAAAATTCGCCACGGTAAGTCCTCCTTCTCAGGCATCAGGCACTGCATCAATAACAATGTCCATTCCATCATACCTTCCTAGCACCCGTGCTTCCACTTCGAATTCTACAAAAAATGATCTTTTTTGCATGTTTCTACGAGTTATGAGGAAAAAACTGTTAAAATAACAGTGGAAAAAATAGGGCTAGGAGGCTCACTTATGGAAAATAAGTTGGTCAAAAGTGCAAAATACGGCTTTCTTGTTGGTTTAGCCATCATGATTCTATTTGTGCCAGAGAAACGTGAAATCCATCTTTTTTCAGGTGGATTTGCTACCCAAGAGCTTAGTTGGATGGAATACATTTTACGTGTGGCGAGATATACCATTATCTTTACCATTGCTGTCGTTCTCATGACATTTCTACAAGAGAAAAGGGGATTACAAGCTTTTTTATCTTGCCCCTGTTCTCTTAACCCAAATCCTTGTACCACAATGTACGATAATCTACGTGCCCTTGACGATTTATTCTGATTCCTTGTAACCGCGGGTCAAACACTAGTCCTATCCGATTACGGTAAAGGGGTAGATAAGTTGTATTTTGTTGCAACATTTGTTCTATTTTGGTGATCGCTTGCTGTCTATCTACTGGTGAGGAAAGGCTTTGTAGTTGAGTGATAGCTATGTCAACTTTTTGCCGATCCTCATCCTTTAAATGAGCATAGACAAAACTGTTATGTGATAAAAACAATTCTAGTAAAGATAGCTCTGTATCATCCCCTACCGTGGCGCTATCATGAATTAAATCCGCTTGCTCAATAGTGGCTGGTTGAAGTAGCTCACCCACGTGATAATAATGGATTTCAATAACGATGCCGTACATCCCACACTGCTCTCTAATCCATTCGCTATCTTCCACATGATCTCGATCTGTAAAGGTATGCAAGCGTATGACCTCTCCTTGATAGTTGCTCTGTTGGAGTAAAAGCCGTACACGTTCATAAAGATGTAGATCAGATTTTCTCTGCCTCTCTTCAAAAAATAAGCTATCTCGCTTCCACGGAGCAAAACACATAGCTATCTCATGACGTGCCCCTCCCAAATCATATACCATCTGTTCAGGCGACAAGATCAATTGCAAAGCTTGGCGAAATGAAAGTGATGTAATCGGACCTATTTTTCGTTGATTGCAGCTCAAGTATTGGACACACCAATCATTGCTGATTAACCGTTGCCAATTGCCTACGTGATTTTTTGACTGCTCCTCTGGCTCATCCAGCTCGTACCACATACCGTATGTTGTTATCTTCTCTGGCTCTATTTCAACTACTTTCCTCGGCATAGAAATGAATTGCACACGGTCGAGATGAGGTCTCACTCCGAAATAGTTTTCAAATGCTTCAAGTATTACTAGTCCATCATCGTTACGGATAAGTTTAAATGGCCCAGTCCCTATAGGCATTCTAGCAAAGTCCTCAGCCACTTGCTCTACGTAATCCTTTGGTACAATTGCTAGATGTTCATTTCCTAAATAATGTCCAAATAAATGTTGAGGACCTGAGAGTTTTATCTCAATAACACGTTCATTATGATGAATAATCTCTACTATCTCTCGCATTAGCCACTGATAAGGGGAATTTTCCCTAGCTAACCGATTGAGACTGAAGATTACATCACTTGCTACCATTTCCCGCCCATGGTGAAATAGGACCCCTTTGCGTAAATAAATCAACCAACGATCCCCAAGCTCATTTTTTTCGATATGATATGCCAAATGTGGTTCCATACTGCCCGATGTTTTATTATAGCGAAGCAACGTTTCACAAATATGCTGACTGATATGGCATTCTGTCCGTAAATATGCATGGATAGGATCGACTATAGCTAATGGTTCGCCTAGGGGAAGGCGCAACGTCTCTATTCTTTTATCCTGTTCCCTTTCCCACTGTAATCCAAATTGTCCTCGAAACCAGCGCTGAAATCGCTCGCTAGCTTTTGGAAGAGTAGCCGTAAATTTTTGCATGAGTGACAAGGCATCTGCTACCTGCCCTGAATAAATCATCTGTTGTGCGTGGCTAACTAATACTTCATCTGGCTCGACTAGAAAAGTAAGCTTGGAACGGTTTCCCCTTCCTCTGCCAGGTATCCATGTAATCCATTGAAGAGCAATCCATTTTTGCAAAATAAACTTGCTATTACGAGTTGTACAGCATAATAGAGTAGAAATTTGTTCAAGGGAAATTGAAACAGGCTCTTTCAATGGAATATGAACCAGTTCAGTTCGAAACCTAATATAATCATCTATAATATACATATTTCTTCTTCCTTTTCATGCACTCTCTATTACTATATCAATATTTTTTTACTATCTATTGAGTTACCCCCACAAGTTATTTCTCCTCAGATGTGCCCCTTTATAAAAGAGGAAAAAATAGAGCTTCCTCTTCTTCTCTTTTTCTTGTTCCCCGCATGCCATACAATCAGCAAAACAAAGGGGGATCAAGTCATGAAATTTACTAACCCAATGAAAAAAAATTGGACTCAACGTTATCATATCACCATCTGGATCAGAATGTTTGGAGCATTCATCACCAGCCTATCGAGCTCGATGCTTGCCCCATTTTTCTTATTATACTTACACGACAAATTAGACGGGGCTGTGCTAGTACCCATGCTTATCGTCGGATTACAACCGTTGACTGACATCATTGTTACATTGCTCGGAGGCGGTATTACCGATCGTTTAGGTCGCAAACCCGTGATGTTACTTGCCCTAACCATGCAAAGTATAGCAATGTCTGGATTTATGTTGGCCGACTCTGTTCTTAGTTTTGCCCTGCTTTACATGTTACATGGGGCAGGTCAATCTCTATTTGTTCCTGCTCAACGTGCTCAAATCGCTGATGTAACGACAGATAGCCAACGTGTGGAAGTGTTCGGATTGCTCAATACCATTAGCTATATTGGTCTTGCATTAGGTCCTGTAGGCGGAATGCTATTATTCCACTATGATCCTAGTTGGCTGTTTGGTATAGAAGCCTTTTCATTATTTATTTACATGCTTGTTTGCTGGTGGAAATTACCCGAAACAGCTCCTGTCTCCTCTGCTTTTCGTTCATCATCTGATCAAGCTGAGGCGTTGGAAACGAAAAACAAAGAAACACGATCTTCCCAGCGTTCAGGTGCATCAAGCCATGTCCCTCCTGTACCGGCGGGTAAGCATCGCTTCTTTTCGTCTCATCGAATTACTGCACTAATCACTAGATATAAACACGTCCTAATCCTAATGGTCTACACGCTACCGATCAGCTTTTTTTATGCTCAAACCGAGACTACCTTTCGGATATATTTACAAGAAAGCTTTGTTAACTATGTGTCCATTATTGCGACTCTCTCAACAATTAAAGCAATTTTAGCCGTGGCATTACAACTCCCATTAGTCAAATTAACTGAGCATATTTCCTTTCAACGAGTAATGTTGTTATCCTGCTCTTGCTTTATGGTAACCGCTCTTGCCTATGGTTTTTCTAAAAGTATCGTTGTACTTATCGTGGTGCAATTATTTTGGACCGTAGGAGAAACAATCGGGTTAACGCGTTTGCATACGTACATTTCAGAGATAGCTCCGCCAGAGGAACGTGGCCGTTACTTTTCTTTGCACGGAATTCACTGGGATATCTCTCGCACATTTGGCCCTTTCTTAGGCGGTGTCGTCCTGCTTACTTTTGGTGGGCAAACTTTATTTGGTATTTGCCTCATTTTGCTGCTCTTATCTGGATTTCTATTTTTCCGATCACCAAATCTTCACAAGTTGACTGGACAACACGTGGACTTTCTAAAGAAAACTGTAATAAAATAGTGTTAACTATCTTAACTAATAAACATTTGTTTATATTGAAAGAGAGGGTCGAATCAATCTATGTTAAAAACTCCCTTGGAACGTGTTCGTGTGATTGGTTTTTTAGAAGGTCTTTCCTTCTTACTCCTGCTGTTTATCGCGATGCCATTAAAATATTATGCTGACTTGCCAATTGGAGTACAAGTGATTGGTCCCTTGCATGGTGTTCTGTTTGTTCTCTATTTATTTGTTGTGGCACATGCTACTTTTGCTCTAAGATGGTCGTTCATACGTGTGATTGGCGCTGTGCTTGCATCCGTTATTCCATTTGGAACCTTTGTTTTGGATGCAAGATTAAAGAAGGATGTTTAGAAAACCATATGAAAAATGCATGATAAAATCATGCAAGGGAGAGGCTACCCATAGCCTCTTTTTATGTTTTTCTATATTATATACAGGCATTTTGTAAGGTATTTGTAACCTTTCGGGACACATTTTTTCTTAGAATAAATAGGTAACCCAAAATGCTTCTACATTTATGTTGAGTTATTAAATGTTCCAATCAACTGATTATTCTGTTCATTTATTTTTTCCTCTGAGTACTCTTGACTCCACCCCTTAATTTGTCACTTTTTCTTATCTTTACCGTCTTATATGTAGACAAAGAATCTAGTTCCTGAGGTGAATAATGGATCAACAAAAACTGAGTCGTCTTCAAATCAAACGTAACAAAAAAAAGCAAGAGCAACGGAAGCGACTCCGCCTAATTATATTGATAAACACCATCCTGTTAACAGTAGGTCTGCTCGTCGTCGCTTGTATCTATCTACCGGGAAAAATTGACAAATTCTTCTCCTTTCAAAACAATGCTTCTTCGGATTCAACAGATGCTACTTCCAAGAATGTTCGTCTTACCTTTGTAGGCGATATTATGATGTCTGGACATGTAGAGACTTTATTAAAAGATAAAGGCTACGATTATGCTTTCAAGCATGTAAAAGATCTATTTTTAGCAGATGACTACACAATCGGTAATCTGGAGACCCCTATTACTGAAAAAGGTACTCCAGCAGCTAACAAGCAGTTTGTGTATAAATCATCACCAGAAGCAGTTACTGCTATGAAAGCATCAGGAATTGATCTAGTGAATCTAGCCAACAATCACTCTATGGATCAGGGAGAAGACGGGTTATTAGACACCATGTACACGTTAGACAAGGAGAAAATGGAGTATGTAGGAGCTGGCGTAAACGCAGACCGCGCCTATTCCCCTGTTTTTGTGGAACGGAATGGTGTAAAAATGGCATTCTTCGGATTCAGTCGTGTCGTTCCTGAAACCAGTTGGTACGCAGGAAAAAATAAGGTAGGACTAGCGGTCATGTATGATTCCAAACGTGCAGTGGAAGCCGTACAAGCTGCTAAGAAAAAAGCTGATCTAGTCATTGTCATCGCTCATTGGGGAAAGGAAAAAGTAGATTTTCCTGTGGAGCACCAAAAAGAATTAGCCCAAGCTCTCGTGAACGCAGGCGCTGATCTAATCGTCGGTGGTCATCCTCATGTGTTACAAGGATTTGAGCAGCTGAATGGGAAATGGATCGCATATAGCATGGGGAATTTCATCTTTACCCGCGCAACACAGCCTAAAACCTGGGAGACCATGGTTCTACAAGCTACCCTTACCAAGGAAGGCGTGAAAGAGCTTAAAATGGTGCCATATCACGCTGAACTAGGGCAGGCTGTACCAATGAATGAGCAAAATTCCCTGGATCTGATCAAACGAATCGAATCGATCTCTTCTGGAGTTAAGATTGCTGAAGATGGTACGATTACAGCTACTGAAGAATAGATGAAGCCTATTGACTGTTTAGCTAGTCTCAATTACTAAACATACATTTTATGGAAATAACCATCAATTGAAATACTGTTTCCAAATAGAAAAAAGGGCTACTCCTCAATTGACCACTTGAGCGAGCGATGCCCTTTTCCTTTTCATTAAAAACATATAAATTACGCTTCCATCACTTCATACAGGTGCTACACAAGCTTTTCTGATACTTTTCTTTTCCCGCATTTTTTTTGTACCAAAGCAATAAGCGGAGAGCCGATGATCGTTGGCAATAGCCATACCAAAAGTGATGGCCACTGATTAAGAACAGGCATCTTGGTTTGGTTCACGACCAAAACCGCTGTAATAACACCAATATAAGAACCCAGCATTCCATTAATATGCTTTCCTAACCATTCAGTCCATCTACGTTTTCGAGCTAGATACCCATATAGTGCTAATCCATACGAAAACAACGCAATAAAAAATAAATACGCACTTTGCTCCCAATGCCAAATAGCCGTTACAATGGATGTAAGAAAAATCACAACGTACGACCCATGATAAATCTCCCCGTAAATCGTATGGGGGCCTCTTTTTTTCCTCATCATGATTGCCAATAATCCTGTGATTAAACATACTATACCTGCAACGATATGCAATGCAATAATCATCTGAAAAACGCCCAACTGCCATCACCTTTCTTTATGTATCCAGTTCTTGATGAAGTCCTTACTCATAATGGCTTTACACAATTGGAAAGTCTTTATTGATTTTTTAACTGATTAATAGCATAAGTGGTAGTTATCGTAATGTTATCGGGTAGGAACCATTCCACTTTACAGCGTCTTCTATCGTCTCCAGGTAGGCTCCAGCACCCAGCTTTATTGGTTACTTTTTTCGTTTGCATTAATTTATTTACCCTCCCCTTTTTCTAGAACCTCGACAGCTCGTTTAATTACGTCTGGAACCGGTTTTGCAACAAGTTTGCTACACTTGATTTCCTTTTACTGTTCTTTTGGCATTGTCTACATTATTTTCACACAAAAGAGAATAAATTGTGATTACTTATGGCGTATTTTGTTGAACTTTTTTGTGCATATCAATTTAATGAAACCGAACATGTTGAATGTTGATAATTTTTACCTCAATAAATAACATTTGGATTATTTCCTCTTTAATCTCTCGTTAATTTTTTTCATTTCTTGTAAATTCATCCAATATACCACCGCCCAGACAAGGATATAAATAATTAATTGAATTCCAATAAACATAAGAAACCTGACTGGATTCTCAGCTGGATTTTCATACCAATCCCCAATTGCACCACAAATAAACACAAGTATTAAGACAACAACATAATGTATTGATAATTTAACCACAAATGGCCAACGATCAAAGTAAAAAATAAGTGTGATAAGACCGCAACCCACTCCTAGAAATACAGCCAAAAGAAATTCCAACAAAAGCTCTTGCCCATTAATTACTCTGGTTTGATTTTGTAGTAAAACAATTGTAATAATGATATAAGAAGTACTTAAACCAATAAGGGCCCCTATTAGTGAATATTGGATTATTTTTTTCATTAAGCATCCCTCCCGATTCCTAGCCGCTTCTTCAGTACCTTTAAATACATACGACTAACATGAGCTGTTGATCCATTATCCATCACAAGCTGCATCATACCTATTTTCTCCATCTTCATAAAGGAAATTTTAGACACATTTACGAGCGTTGATTTATTGACACGGACAAAGTTCTTTTTTAATAAATCTTCCAGCTCATATAATTTACGCTTTGATTCATATTCATCCTCATCTGTTGAAAAATAAACCTTTGAACCTTCTGAATAAACAAAGTAAATATCTATAATTTTCAACATATAGATTTGCTGTTGTAAATAACCATCAATTACTTCTGTGTTAGAAGACTCAAAATACCTCATAACTTGTTCAATTTCATTTGTATACGCATTTGTATGAATATGGATTTCTGTTTCCTTTACATTCTCATCGATGATTAATTTGATTTGCATATGCACCCTCCACTCCATAAATAAAATATAACATGGAAACTATTAATATTTAATTTTCTTATATAAGTGGTTCAATATGACAAATAAGTAGCAAAAAAGCGATGATGATATGTATATTCACCACCATTTTTTCTATGTTATTTGCTTCTATTAGTTTAAGGAGGTTAGACTAATACAGTTTGAGTCTGTTTGATAGTCAATATTCTCAAGCTCTCTAGCTAGGTTAGGAGTGCGTTCAGCATCAATAACAATCTCTTCTAGATCATCCAACCATTTCTCACCATATTCAACCGAACCAGGTCCTTTCTTAGCTCCTTTTGATACGCAGATGATAATCACTTTTCATTTCATCTACTGACTTAGGCTCTGCGCTATCAGCAATGCTCATGGTAGTATCGTAGCCTTTTGCCTTGATCTTTTCGGCTACTTCTCTGTTGGAGTGTTTGACACCGTACACCTCATCTAGTGCATATATCTTGCAAGCAATAGGGAGTGGTGTTGATCCGTTTGCCTTTGTTCGATGGCACTATGATAAGACAAGCAGGCTATAGGCGAAGCATTGGGTGGACCAGGGAGACGGACTCAAATAGAAATAACTTCTTTTAAAGTAAATTAAGAGGCGGAAAACCGCCTCAGATTGACGAGAAACCCCACATTTGTTGGGGTTTTTCTTAGTAATAAAGAGAGTAAATAAGTCGATGAATATGACATAATGAGACCGTGTAGTCTTTTATGCTAAATAAATTTGAAAATTACGCCAATAAAAGAGGCATGTTAATACAATCTTCCTTTTCCCGTATTAACAATCGTAAGACTCATCAAAACAAATTGCGCAATTTGTTAGGTAGTCATCAAGTGAAGGGAGGTGAAGTAGATTGGAGATTGCTCGAATGAACACAGAAATCAGTCAGAACCCAACTAGCAAACTCAAGCATGAAATCCTGTCGACCGAGAGATTTGCGGAACTATACGATGCGTACTATATACGTGTCTATCACTATATTTGCTATCGGGTCAACAACCACTATACGGCTGAAGAAATATGCAGCCACGTATTTGAGATGGTAATTTCCAAATATAGTAGCTTCAATCCGGATAAATCCAACTTTGAGGTATGGTTGTTTGCCATCGCCAGAAATGCCGTGACGGATTACTTCCGCTCACAGAAGAAAAAAATGAGCTTTTCACTTGAATCTATCTTGGATATGGTCCTGCCCAAATCATCTCCCGAAGAAATTGTGATCCGAGGCGACAATAACCAAGCCTTATTCAAGGCGCTTGCTAAGCTGAGTGACAAGGAACGCAACATCATCGCAATGAAATACGGAGCTGGCTTGAAAAATACGGAAATCGCAGACTTGCTTGGTGTCAGTGGTTCAAATATAGGCGTCGTTCTCTACCGATGTTTAAAGAAATTACAGACCGAATTAGAAAGAGGGGGCTTTCAGTATGAGGAGTAAGCACAATTTGGAAGAATTTCGAGACCTAACAAACATACTGACAAATTTAGAGCTAGATGACTCCGCCTCGAAAGAGAGGATTTATAACCGCTTAGTCTTCAAAATGCAAACCAGAACGATCCAACCAAACCATACGAAAAAAGGAGAAATTCATATGAAAAATACTAAATGGAAGTCCCTTGCCGTAAGTGCCATTGCCATAGTTTGTCTATGCGGTGCTTTCTCAACTACATCGTTTGCCCAAGGGATGATCCAATCGATATTGGCACGTTTCCAAGTTGGAAATATGGAGATTACTCAATTTGATCGAGAGCTGCCTACGAAAGTAACCCCAGCGGAAGTGAAGAAACCAGGCAGTGAAGCAACAGCAATTCAGATGGAAACTCCTCCGCAAATAACAGTGGAAAAGGCGCGTGCCGCTACGGGAATTGACTTTCCGACACCCCAATGGCTGTCTGATCATTATCAGTTCGTAAACTGCGTGGTCCAAGGCAAACAAATGATTGAGGTGCAGTATAAAAAGGAGGGAGACTTCATTTCCTTGTTAATTTCTCGTGGTGGAAAAAACGAAATCGGCACTACAGATGGGGTCAAAACAGAAACCATCGATGGTACAAAAGTCTATTTTGCAAATGGAATCGTCCTTTGGGAGCACCAAGGCTTTACTTATGAATTGTACCAAATGACAGAGAAGGATTTTGATACAAAGACGCTTGGCCAAATCATCAAATCGTTGTCCTCGAGCAAATAAGAGTTGAATCTATGACAAATACGTAAATTAGGTGTTTAGACTCTTCTACATAGGAGAGTCTAAGATTGAAGAGAAACCCCACATTTTTGGAGGGCACTGAAAATCTTACGATTTTCCGAAGGAATTATATAGCTTCATCAAAAAAAAGACGGCTCAAATTCATTTCTTGAATGCAAGAGTCGTCTTTTTACCATTTTCATCGGTTTATTATTTTGTTTTTAATCCATTAATTTCAATATTCTTTTTAAGTTTACAGTGAATATAGCCATTGCCCCTTGTAACTCCATGCCAATAAGACCCGAAGATGATGCCACATCATACCCGTGTCTGTGTTTTAGCTCACTGTTTTTCGCTTCAATTTTATATCTTTCCTTTGATTTTTCTTTAAAGTACTCACTCTCTTGGAATTTTGCCTGTTCAGTATGTTCACTGGATTTAATACTCACTGAGTAACTTTTGCTTTTTGCTCCGTCTTTATAACAATCCTCTTTCAATGGACATTGCTTGCATTTCTCAATATCAAAGTAATACGTATCCGTTTGATTTTTCCCTACACCTTTTTTCCCTTGTCGAGCTTTACGGACTGCCATATGTCCTGCTTTACACACATACATCCCGGCATCCTTATTAAATTCAAATTCATCTTCCTTTTTACGATTCCCTTGCGTAACGAGAGGGTTTAATTTAGAAACTAGTTTGATTTCATTCTTTTTACTGTAAATAATATTATCTTTTTCCGAATAAGCTGTATCACCGATAACTGTTTCAATCTCCATGCCAGCTTCTATACTTTTCTCAATCAACGTTTGTAATTGCTTTCCATCACTTTTTTCTCCAGAAGTAATTGTTGCGGCTGTGATTATCCTTTCTTCACTCATTGCCAAGTGTGTTTTGTAGCCAAAAAACGAGGAATCTGCACTTTTATGACCAAGTTTTGCATCAGGATCTTCTGAGATTTGCAACTGTTCGAGGTCATCAGTGACAGTTTCTTTCAGTAGATTTAACTGTTCTTTTACTTTTGGATACTCGGAGATATTGCCTTCTTTTTCGATTACGTCAATGAGCTTTTGACAGTAGTCTATTTCATCCTCTAATACATTGGATGTTGTTTTAGCAGGGAACTTCTGCTTCATATTTTCATCTATTGTGTAGACGGCTTTTCTTAATTTCTTTGATCGATCCGTGAGGATCTCCTTCGGAGATTTTTGATTATAGCGAGCTTTCGTATGAGTAGCATCAACAATAATAGCTTTACTTTTGATAATCCCCTTTTCAATAGCGATTTGAACTGTTTTATTAATAAGCATATCTAGAAGGTTAATGTCTTTTAAACGTAGCTTTCGAAATTTGGTTAAAGAACTCGCTTCTATCACTTTCTCCTCTGGTACCATATGGAGAAAATACTTAAATGACATGTCATATTTCGAACGTTCAACCAAATCTACATCAGACAAATCATAAATAGACTTCAACAATAAATATTTAAACATACGAATAGGATCAATAGCTTTACGACCATTATCTAGGCAGTATTTATCCTTAAGCTCGTCATACACAAAAGAGAAGTCCATAAGTTCGTTGATTTTTCGTAACAAATTATCCTTCGGAACGACTACATCATATATAGCTATAAATGGACTGAAGATCATTGATTGTTGTTTTTGAATCATCGTACCCACCCACATAAATTGATACTTTTATTATACAGAAAAAAGGTACAATCACCTCGAAAAATGAGGGATTATACCTTTTTTTTGTTAAGTGGACTTTTTCAGTGCCCTCCATTTTTGTTGGGGTTTTTCTTTGTATTAATTTGTTATAATATTATAAAAACTATTTAGTTAGGATGGTGCTCGAGATGCTTCGTACCAATGATAAGAATGTTCAAATGCAATATGAACTTGTATGTTTGGATGAGCTTGTACCCGAAGGGCACCTCCTACGAATAATTCAAGGAAATATTGATTTTTCTTTTATTACAGAAAGTGTACGTCCATACTATTGTCAAGACAATGGTAGACCCTCCATAGATCCGGTCATGCTGTTTAAGATGATTTTTATTGGATACCTTTACGGTATCCGTTCAGAACGACAACTAGAAAGAGAAATTCAGACCAATGTTGCTTATCGTTGGTTTTTAGATTTGTCTCTTTTAGACAGAGTACCTGACCATTCCGCTATTAGCTGGAATCGACGCAATCGTTTTAAGGACACCCCTATTTTTTAATATATTTTTGATGAAATTGTCCGTCTCGCAATAAACATCGCATGGTTGGAGGGCGTGTTCTTATTACTGATTCTACACATGTAAAGGCTAACGCCAACAAACGAAAATTCGTTAAACAAATAGTAGAAAAAACACCCAAAGAGTATCTAAAGGATTTAGAGGAAGCAGTTACTGAAGATCGTGCTTCTCAAGGAAAAAAGAACTGAAAACTAGAGAGGGAGTGATTGAACAAAAAGAAATGAAAGTAAGCACGACCGACCCAGAAAGTGACTATATGGTTCGCGATGGAAAGCCCGAAGGCTTCTTTTACCTTGATCATCGAACTGTTGATCATAAATTTAATATTATTACAGATGTTTTTGTAACAGCAGGTAATGTTCATGACTCCGTCCCCTATATAAATCGCTTGGAACATCAGATCAATAAGTTTCAATTTAGCCATTCTCTAGAAGCTGTTGCATGAGATGCTGGCTACTTAACGGCTCCAATATGCAAGGCTTTACATGACAAGAATATTTTTGCAGTCATTGGACATCGTTCATTTACTCCCGTTAAAGGGCTATTTAAAAAATGGCGTTTTACTTTCGATCCAGATAATAATGTATACATATGTCCACAGAAACATGAGCTAGCGTACACGACAACAGATCGTACTGGCTTCAGAATGTATAAATCAAATGCTGATCATTGTAAGACATGTCTGGGGAAAACAGCAAAGAATGGGTTCGTCAGAACCGACTTAGTAAATCTGGAAGATATCTATATAGACTGCGATATCAAACGATAGAGCGAAGTTTTGCAGATTCGAAAGAACTGCATGGACTTCGCTACTGCCGTTTACGGAGAAAAGCAAATGTACAGGAGCAGGTGCTACTGACGGCAACTGTACAGAATATAAAAAAGATCGCTCTTCACCTCGCTAAGAGTAGCTAAGGTAGAGAACGATCTTTTTTCATGCACTTCGTGCAACGAGAACAATCAAATACTACTTGAGGTTAAATAATAAATTGGGTTTCTCCACAGTCTGAGGCGGAAAACCGCCTCTTTTGTTCCAATTAATCCCAAGCATACCGTTGTTCTCGGAAAGGGTCCCCGTACATATGGTATCCATTCTTCTCCCAAAAACCAGGCTTATCCTTCTCCAAAAACTCAATGCCACGAACCCATTTTGCACTCTTCCAAAAGTAAAGATGCGGAATTACAAAGCGCAATGGATAGCCATGGTCCGGTGTTAAATCCTCGCCATTATGTTTAAACGCAAATAAATTACCTTTTGCCATAAAATCTTCCAATGGCATGTTGGTTGTCCAGCCTTCTTCTGCATGGAGCAACACATATTTGGCTTCAGGCTTAATGTTGACCAGCCTCAGCACTTCTTCTACAGGTACACCTTCCCATACGTTATCGAGCTTGGACCAGCCTGTCACACAATGAATATCGTTACTTGTTTCCCCTAGAGGTAGCCCTTTAAATTCCGTAAAGCTGAGCGTTTTTTCTTCCTCTACCGCTCCAAAAATCCGAAAATCCCACTGACTCAAGTCTTTATACTCTGGTACATTACCATAATGAAGCACAGGAAAGCCTGTCGTTACCTTTTGATTAGGGGGAACGCGATCATCTTTGGAGCCACGGCTTAATCCATAGAACATATGACATCGCTCCTTTACTTTCGTACCAAAATAGCATGATCTACCTTGATGCAATGATCCATGATAGCTATAATGCCATTCTCTTCTACTAATTGAGCAGCTTTTTCGTTATAGATTCCTTGCTGTAACCAAAAAACTTTAGGTTTATGAGCCATCTTGATGGTGTCTTCGGCAACAGGTATAGTCTCTTCACTACGACGGAACACATTTACAATGTCAACAGGTGTGTCAATATCAGTAAGGGAAGCAATCACTGTCTCACCCAACACGGTTTCCCCTGCAATTGTTGGATTGACTGGAATTACGTGATACCCTGCTTGTTGAAGAGCTTCAGCAATCATGTAGCTCGTACGGTCTGAGCGATTAGAGCATCCTACAACGGCAATCGTTTTCGCTTCTTCTAAAATCGTTCTGCGCTCGTCATTTGTTGGATTTGTAAATGCCATGCTTCTTCACCTCATTTATATTTTGGGCACCTTACTTGGTGCGTTGTAACAGAAATTGAGCAATGGAGCGAACCATTGCACCTGTAGCACCGATTGGTCCTAATGGAGTTGGTTTGGTCTGTGAGGCAGTTCCTGCGATATCTAAATGAACCCATGGAGTGTCTTCAGCAAACTCTTGCAAGAATACCCCAGCAATAATCGCATGACCGTATCTCCCACCTGAATTTTTTAGGTCGGCTACGTGGCTTTTATTCAATTCTCGGTATTCCGGGAACGTTGGTAACTGCCACAAGCGCTCTCCACAATAATCGGCAGCTTGGAACAGCTCGTTAGCCAATTGCTGATTATTGGTCATTAACCCTGTAGATACATGCCCTAAGGCAACCACGACACCACCCGTTAGCGTAGCGCAATCTACAAGGCAAGATACACCTTGCTGCTTCGCATACGTGATGCAATCTGCCAGAACCAGTCGGCCCTCTGCATCAGTAGTAATGATCTCTACCGTTTTACCGCTCATCGTAGTAATAACATCACCTGGCTTAAACGCCGTTCCAGATGGCATATTTTCTACGCATCCAATAACCATCATGATATTTACAGCTGGTTGCAGGCGACCGATCGCTTCCATAGCACCAATCATTGCTGCACTTCCACCCATATCCGTTTTCATATCTTCCATTCCAGTGACCGGTTTGATTGAGATTCCGCCTGTATCAAAGGTTACCCCTTTTCCAATCAGACCAATCACATCTTCCCACTGCTCTTTTCCTTGGTACTTAACTACAACCACATACGGTAACTCGGCACTGCCCTGTGCGACAGATAAAACACCGCCCATGTTCAGCTCCTCCAGTTTATCTTTTGCCAGAAGCTCATAGCTCATTCCATATCGTTTCGCCATCTCAATCGCTCTTCGTGCCAATTCATGCGGTGGTAAGTAATTCCCTGGCTCATTGACTAACGTACGGGCCAAATTCGTCCCTGTACCAAATGCTTGTGCAACCTGTAATCCTCTTTCTGCTTTATCTTTTTGCTCATCATGTACTAAAATTTCTACTGTTTGAAAAGAAGGTTTGTTTTTCGAAATAGCTCGGTAGCCTTCATATGCATAAGTTCCCAGCAAAAATGCTTCACCCACTGCTTGAGTCAATCGCTCCATGTCCAGATCAGTTTGTTCTGTCAGTAGGATTGAAAGGCTTTTCTCAGAAGCTTCGACTTTAAGCTGTTGAACAACTTTAGCAAACGCATCTCTTGCTGAAACAAAATCAAGTCCTGTCATTACTCCCATACCCACAAATACCAATCGAGTAACTGACAATTGTCCGAGTGTATGTATTATGGTTACTTTGCCCTTTTGATCACTTATCTCTCCTGCTTTTATCATATGTGAGATTTGCTGGTGGAATGCTGTATCTAAGTTATTCCATTCATCAGTGTGTATTGTCTGATCCTGATAGATCGGTATGATTAGATAATCCGTTTTTTTTTCCAAATAGGAAGAGGTCTTCGTTTCTATATGTATCAATGCTGTTCCCTCGTTTCTTACATGTGCACCCTATATCTTGCTATTACTTACACTTGATATACGTGCCACCTTATTTTTTCTATTACCTACTTTTCCGAGTCTGTATTTTCCTTCGTAACCAACTGGAATGTACGATAGGGGAATTCCAGCTTTTCTACTTCATCATACGGAATCCTCTCAGATGATGGCAAGGCTTGTAGACACTTCTCTAAATAAAGAAGCACTTCATTTACTGACAAATCCCAATATTTCGGTGCATAAGCTTCTAGGTATTTATGAGCATTCGTAAACATCCAACGTGCACCCTTTATATTGCCACATTCCAAATGATACAAGCCTACAGACATTTGGAGCAAACCTTGTAAAAATTTATTTGTTTTTTGTTCCATCCAAATGTCTTCCAACAAATCATGACACTCATAAAATTCTCGTTCATTAAATTTGACAAAAAACTGAAGATATTGCTCGGGATATCGCTGTTGCATGGTGCTCACTCCCGGGTTTTTTCCTAATCATATCATACATGGAAATAGACAAATCGGCCTTTTATCTTAATCGTGCAAGAATCTTCCTCTAGTCAAAGCTCAACAAGTTGGAAATAATATTTACAAGGATAAATGCGTAATCTTTATCATACCTAAGAAAAAGTTAAGGAAGTCTATATTCAGTTTCTGTTACAATAACATGTAGGATTAAGTCTATACGAAAGGAACGGAATATCTGCATGACCATCTTAGACAATTTCCCTTTGTGGTCGGCGCTTTTGGCGATTGGGATGGCCCAATTCATCAAAATCCCCCTGAATTATCTGGCGACCCGCGAATGGAGTTGGCCACTGATGTTCAGCACGGGGGGCATGCCCAGTTCCCATTCCGCCGCCGTCACCGCACTTTCTACTGCTGTTGCTCTTGAGGAAGGGTTATCGAGCAATGCCTTTGCTATTTCAGCCATCATCGGCGTCATCGTTATGTTTGATGCAACTGGCGTTCGTCGTCATGCTGGCATGCAAGCCGTCGTATTGAATAAACTAGTAGAGGAATTTAACCATTTACTGGAAGGTATGAAAACCTTCAAAGTACATGCTCGCACAGAAAAAACAAAAAAATTAAAAGAGCTTCTAGGTCATCAACCAATCGAGGTATTTATGGGGGCTGGTTAGGTATCATTGTCTCTTTGTGCCTACATCCACTCTGGTAAACTTACTCACATGGGGGAGGAAGTAGATGTGAGAATTATCTCGCTATGTCCAAGTAATACTGAGATTTTGTATGCGTTGGATGCAGGTGAGCACGTTATTGCCCTTGATGATCATTCAGATTGGCCATTGGAATGGCAGCACCTACCTAAAGTAGGACCAGACCTGACCATCGATATGAATAAGGTGGAAGCTCTACAGCCTGATCTAGTGATAGCATCACTGAGCGTCCCTGGAATGGAAAAGAATATTGAGGAGTTAAAGAAACGCAATCTTCCTTATATTATCCTAAATCCTTCTCACATCTCAGATATCGCAGAAAATATTCGCGAGGTGGGCAGATCAATCAATCGGATTGAAAAAGCAGAACAGGTAGCTACACATTTTACCGAGCGTATCGAGCAGATTCGTATGCTAACCAAACATGTAAATGACCGCCCCACCCTATACTGGGAATGGTGGCCAAATCCATTGTATACACCTGGTCGCACAAACTGGCTAACCAATGTAAGTGAGTTAGCAGGCGCTACAAATGTGTTCGCTGATTACAACACTGATAATGTAAAAACCACCCGTGATCAAGTAGCAGAGAGAAATCCTGATCATATCATGGTAGTCTGGTGTGGGATTGAAATCAAAAGAATTAAATCTTCTATGATTAAAGAACGCCCAGAATGGCAACAAGTTACCGCCATACAGAAAAATGACGTACATATTTTAGAAGAAGGACTATATTGTCGCCCTTCTCCCCGATTGCTAGAGGGATTGGAGCAGCTAATAAAAGTTCTACATCCTTCTCTTGGCATTTCTTTAGATAAATCGGCGCTTACTACGTCTTCGGTTCCAACAGAGCCGTAGTTATAACTTATACGCTCGTCCATAAAGAGGAATGCCCTTTACTAGCAGAAACAGACCTGGCACAATTGAATTTTGCTCCAGGTCTGTTTTCCTTTTTAATTTGTAATTCTTGCAAAAGCTTCTACACCATCTTTATTCAAGGCCTTCATCATTTCCTCATTTACATAACCTTTCCCACGATGAATGACAAATACCTCTACTTCACGCTTACCCCACTGGCTGTATACATCATTTTTTGTATTGAAATACAAATCTAGCTTCTTACCACGAATCGCTCCACCTTTATCTGCAACTACTCCATAACCATAGCCAGGAACGTACAATACCGTACCAAGCGGAAAAATATGTAAGTCAGCAGCAATCGTAGAGTAGGTCCCACGTTGTACCTTGATTCCAGAGTACGTAATGCCATAAGAAGGATGTCCTGGGCTCTTTCCAGTTGATTCTACGCCGGCATAATAACCAGTCGCCACAACCCTTACCTTTGGATATTGGCCTAATGCGGCTGTAACATCTGATTTATTTATCCTATTTCCTAATTGGTTGTTTTGCCATTGATTGTTCTTTTGTACGTCCATATTTGTTTCTGTCATGGAACTTGAAAGCACATATCTTTTCTTGATCATTTTGTAGCCTTCTTTTTTCTCGTGCAAACCGAGTGAACTGGTAGTGCCTCCTGCATCAATGATAGTAGTAGAAGAATAGCCGTCTGTCGTAAGAACAAGCAGGAGTGCCATACTAATCGTGAGCAAACTCACAAAACGTACCCATTTCATCATCTATTTGCCTCCTCTCACCATCTAGTCATTTCCAAGAATGAGAGGAGATATACAATTATTTACTAGAGAACAAAAGCACCCCTATGGTAAGGATGCTACTTTTTTGAATAAGCGATGTTTTTGCAACGCTTATTTTATTTTTCTTTTTTACAGTAACGCCCTGTGGCATTTCAATTACAAATAAAAAAAAAGCTACCCCTCTGCCATTACTTGACATTGAGATAGCTTTTACGTTCGCTTCATTTTGGTTGCAAAGATTAAAACATTCGATAACCCTTTTTACGTAAGGTTTGAATTGTCCAGCCACTAGCAAAAGTACCCACAATTCCGGCATACAACACAAGATAGTCCCAAACAGATGGTGGCGTATTTTTTACAATGAGAGAAACGACTACGTAACCAATTAATCCAATAGTAAGTGCAAAAGGAAGCCATGTCGTTTTTAATAGCATATTTAAGATAAAGCCGATGCCAAAGCCTAAAATACTAAATAACACAACAGAGATGATAAGTGTTATTGGGTTTAATGCCATAAACATAACAGGAGATACCTCCGAATTTGGTTTATTTTCTGACTTTAGTGTATCCAAAAGTGCATTAACGGTCAATTGAACAACTTGTTGAAATTAAGCTTTGCTTTTTACTCAAAACAAAAAAGTAGCCCTGCATCCTAAGAATTGGACTTACCCCTGTCAAGTAGACAGCATTAAAAAAGCCTAAGCAGCCAGTGTGTTCCGGTATTCGACCGGGGCACACTGGTTTAGTTTTTTCTGAAATCGTTCATGGTTATAAAACCATATGTACTTTTCAATGGCTTGAAAGAGCTCTTCATCTGTTTTACACTCAGAAAAGTACAATGTCTCTGTTTTGAGATGAGAAAAGAAGGATTCTATGCAGGCGTTATCGAGGCAGTTTCCTTTGCGAGAGTGGCTTCCTCTCACGCCAAACTCCCTCAGTCTCTTATTGTACTGCTTAGACGTGTATTGGAAGCCCTGATCAGAATGCAGGATGGCTTCCTGCACGTCTCTTTGTTTTGCTAACTGCTCCAGAGTATCTAAAACAAGTTTTAAATCATTCCGATGAGAAACCTTCCAGGCAACAACTTCGTTGTTAAAGAGATCTTGGATTACCGATAGGTAATAAAATCGATCGTTCAGTGCTACAAATGTAATATCTGTTACATACAATTGATTTGGTTTTTCGGCTGTGAACTTTCGATTAAGTAAGTTAGGGTTAACAATGGATGCAGTTTTACCAAAAAAGCGCCGTTTCTTACGAATGATGGACTGAACGTTCATCTCCTTCATCAACCGATATACCCTCTTGTGATTCACAATAAATCCTTTCTTTCTCAATGCAATTCGCATTCTTGGATAACCGAAGTATGGATGTACACGATGAATCGCCATCATATGTTCCTTTATGAGTTTATTATGTTGTTGCCTTTTTGCACGTTCTTCTTGCGTATGTTTCCACTTGTAGTAACCAGCGCGGGAAACTTTGGCTATCTCCACTAACCAAGTAACAGGGTACTTCCTTACCAACTGATCAATAACCGCAAACCGAGCTACTTTTGAAACCCACCCTCCCCGTGTAGATTTGGATAACGCTTTTTTAAGTATTCTACCTGCGCTTTTAAATAATCTCTTTCCTCTTCCACGTTAGTGAATTTTGTACGTGGACGCCCTATAAAAGGATTATCTCTTTTAGATGTTTTACCTCGTTGATCCTCTAAACCATCTCCGTCTCGGTATTTCCTGACCCAATTCTTGATCTGAGTAGGACTAGGCACTCCCAATTCTTTGGCAATCGCTTCATAGCTGATCCCTTTTTGTTCGTAAAGAGCAATAGCCTTCTGTTTAAATTCCATCGTATATCGTTGAAATGTTTGTCCTTTTTTAGCCATACGAAAAATCCCCTCCGAGGATAGTGTAGCACCCACCGCTAGGTGAGTGGGCTTTTTACACTGTCTACTCAAAGGGGATAATACCAAATGTCGTCGGGCTACTTCAGGTTATTTCTATTTCATTTTCCATCCATGCTCTCTTCCAGTCTCTCTATCATTTTTTGTTCCAATATATTAAGGTCGCATCGGTTCTAGTTCCTGATACAGTCCAATATCCATTCCATTACCTTTACAGCTCGGACAATTCTCCGTTCCACCAACCGCTACGTGAAAATAGCCCTCCCCTTTACAATACGGACACGCTTCTTCAGTATGTTTCATCATTGTTCCTCTCCTCATTTCTTTTTCTTTTATTTTCAGATAATTTAGTTTTTAAAATAATAACAGCATTTTCAAGGGATTTCCACTCTTGTTTGTTGCAAAAAGAACCAAAAAACCTGATGTAAGCGGAATCATCAGGTTTTTTCTGACTATTTCAGAGCGTATATCCATCAATCGAAGCATCTTGTACATTTATTTAGGTAAAAATCTTATAGCTTGAATAACCAAATACGGGATCAGGCTCGTATTGTTTCCCTACTAGATACGATGACATGGTTGGAACATGAGGCAAGATAATCTGAATGTACTCTGTCGCAAGTGGATCGGTAAGTAAATGATGAATGGGCATAAAAGTAGCAATCTCGATCTCACCTGCTTGAGGTTGTGGCTCGCCTTCGATGTAATCCATCAAAAATACAATCATGTTGTCACTAATCTCTTCACGAATCACGCCGGTACGCAAAGCTGCCACTTGCCGAACATGCGCCACGATACCAGTCTCTTCCATCACCTCTCGCACTGCTGCCTCGTCCACTGTCTCCCCCGGTTCCACAAAACCAGCGGGGAAAGACCATTTGCCTTTTAGACCCCCATATGTCTTTTTAACAACCAGAACTTCATCACCTTTAATCACGATACCACCAGCTGCAATCCAGACCTTAGACTTTCGCATAGAATCCTCCTAACTTACTCTCCTTGTTCAGTATACGCTTCTATCAAAACACAAAAACCCTCCCATCTCTTCTTAATTAAAAAGAGACAGGAGGGCTACCAGCCTTATTGTTACGAGCAACGATTACTCTTCCTCATGAATATCCAATAAACCATGATCAATCATGTACCGCAGATTCTCCTGATCACGCTCTCGACCTTTTTCTTTCAGGCGTTCGATGGCGGGCATTATCAGAAGATCCACTTCGCTTTGAATGTGATAGGACAAATCATATCGTTCTTGTTGTTCCAAATAAGCTCCGACATCCATAAGCGCATTATATCGGTCTAGCTCTTCACGTGTAAGAAGTCCTCTTACCTGTACACTAGCATGGCGCATTCGCTACTCTCCTAGAGACGAATTTTTTTCAGGATCATTCCAATTCCGCCGATTTTGTATAGGTAACGAACGTCACTACCTTTTTTCATCAAAGCGGCAGATAGACCAAACAATTTTTTCTTATTAAAGATGATACCCATACCCTCACCTTTACCAAGAGAAGCAAGTGTACCTTGCATATTCGGTACGAAAGGTACAATTGCTAGTTTTTCACCGCGAACCAAAGCTTTCAAGTTGCGGGATACGTTTTCGCCCTCTTGAATAGAGATTTGAGCAGTCGGTGGATATGGACGACCTTCAGCATTGAATACCAACGCGCAGTCACCAATGACAAATACGTTCTCATAACCAGGAGCACGCATGAATTCGTCTACTTTAACACGTCCACGCATTACTTCAAAACCGGATTTTTCAACAACAGAATTCCCACGAACCCCACCTGTCCAAATTACGGTTTTAGATTTAATTTCCTCACCTGTAGCAAGGATTACACCATCTGGCGTGCATTGTTTAATAGGTGTATTGATCTTGAATTCAACACCTTTGCTACTCAATAGATTCATTGCATAATCTACTAGGTCTTTATCAAATCCAGGCAATGCACTTGGTGCTGCTTCAATGCTATATACTTTCACCAAAGATGGGTCAATGTTATATTCACGGCAAAGTTCTGGAATACGGTTTACCAATTCACCGGAGAACTCAATTCCTGTGAACCCTGCTCCACCAACCACAAACGTCAAATAATCCGTACGTTCTGGTTCGCTATTATAAGAAGCAAACATATATTCAATGTGTTCTTTAATTTTTTGAACCGCATTGATGCTACGGATTGTAAGTGCATTTTCCTTTAGACCTTCGATACCAAATGTTTCTGGGTCACTACCTAGACCAATAACAAGATAGTCGTATTCTAGTTCGCTTCCATCTTCAAGCGTTACTTTTTGTTGTTCGCCAGAAATGTTTGCAACAGTACCTTTAATTACATTTACTTTATTTTTATCAATGATTTCATTTAGGAAAATTTGAGCGCGACTAGCTGGCATTGTACCTGCAGCTGGCTCGTGAAGCCATGTAGTTAGATAGTGATAATCATGTTTGCTGACTAGCGTTACTTCTGCTTCATTATGATTTAGTTTTTTTTGCAGTTCACAAGCGGTAGTAACGCCGCCATAACCTGCCCCCAGGATTAGAATCTTTGGTGTGCTCATGGGTAAACTCCTTCCATTTCTCGTTACGAATTTTTCAGAATCATCTTGCATTATGTGTTTTTTTTCACGACAAACGATAGTATTTATACTGTTCCCTGCATCATAATAAAATAATTGCATCAGTGGTTATCTAAAAAAATTACAGTGAAAAGTAAGCATGTCACAGTGAAAAAAATCAAATATCTGTGAAAAATTGCACATATTTCACTAACACAAACTAATAATAGAGACATTTTTCGAGCTTTGCAAGTGGTTTTTGACACAAAATTGCCGAATTTTGCTCTAAAATGTTGTTGAATCATACTTTCTCTTTTTTTTCATGTGTTTGCCTGTATATAATAGTAAGTGGTTTAGCATTTTTATAGTGAATATGGAGGTGTATGGGGCTTTGAGTTCATTAAAACGAGATGAGCAGGTATACGATCTAACTATTATTGGTGGGGGTCCCGCTGGTTTATTTACGGCTTTTTATGGCGGTATGCGTCAAGCGAGCGTGAAAATCATCGAAAGCATGCCACAATTAGGTGGACAATTAAGTGCGCTTTATCCGGAAAAGTATATCTATGATGTAGCAGGATTTCCTAAAGTGCGCGCACAGGAATTGGTAGATGGCCTAAAGCAACAAATCTCTCATTTTAACCCTACCATTTGCTTGGAAGAAAAGGTTGAAAACGTAGCAAAACAAGCGGATAAAAACCTAGAAATTACTACAGACAAAGGTGTGCATTACTCAAAAGCTGTTATTATAACAGCCGGAGTTGGTGCGTTTGAACCTCGTCGTCTGGAGCATCCCGACTCCATGAGCTTTGAAAAAAGCAACCTACATTATTTCGTTACCGATCTGAATACATTTAAAGATAAACGCGTTGTTCTATTTGGTGGTGGAGATTCCGCTGTCGATTGGGCAATGATGTTGGAGCCGATTGCGAAAGAAGTACATATCGTTCATCGTCGCGATAAATTCCGTGCCCATGAACATAGTGTAGAGAACATGATGGCTTCTCGGGTGAACGTATTAACTCCTTATGAACTTTCCTCCATCCAATCCAATCAAGGCAGAATCACTAGCCTGACAATTGAACATAGCACCAGCAAAGAGTTAACAGAAATAGAAGTAGATGATGTAATCGTGAACTTCGGCTTCATTTCATCTTTAGGACCAATCAAAAACTGGGGCATTCAATTAGAGAAGAACTCCATTGTTGTAAACTCTAAAATGGAGACCAGTGTCCCTGGTATTTATGCGGCAGGTGATATTGCTACGTACCCTGGAAAAGTAAAATTGATTGCAGTTGGTTTTGGAGAAGCCCCAACCGCTGTTAACAATGCGATTGCTTACATCAATCCAAATGCCAAACTACAACCTGGCCACTCCTCGAGCATGAATTTATAAACAACATCAAAAACCGCCTACCTATATAGACAGAACATTGCTAATTCACATACTGTTCCCTCCCTTCTAAATTAGTAAGAAGGGAGTTTTTTTGGTATAACCTTTTATCAACTCGTACACTCTATTTCTAGGAGGTGCGATATGAACAACTCCATTTGTCCAATCTGCAATGGTTTCCAGCAATTATTAGCACGCTGTCCCAATTGCCGTAGCTATTTCCAAGACAAGGGAAAACTCTCCGATTATCAAGGGGATTACAGCCCATATCTCTCCATAGATGATAGTAAGAAATCAAATGGATATGCTGATTTACTCCCTCATCTCTGTTTGCATATATGTAGTTGTACAGAGTGCGGATGCTCCAAAATAGTACCCGTACAGGAACAGAGCGCGACTTCGTTTCAAATAGACTAGGCACACTCTTTTGAGTTTGTGCCTTTTTTTGTTATCCATTCATTCTTTACTTCTTTTTTACCTGCCCTTTCGAGTAAAATAAGAAAGAACAGCGTGTAGAAACATCTTGTAAAACGTCTTATATGGTTTCTTGTCCATAAGACATAAATTCTTTTTTACAAATGAAACTTCTCTCGTCTCCAGACGTAATACAGAATATAAGCGCTGAAATGCTAGGGTCTTTGAGCCTAACCAAATATGTTTGTACTAACAAGGAGGAATGCTTTGTGTCATTCTTTAAACGTCTACGTGATTTAACTATGTCTAACTTGTATTCTCTAATTGAAAAAGCAGAAGATCCAATTAAAATGACTGACCAATATCTACGTGATATGCAAGAGGATTTAGAGGATGCTGAGAAAGCTGTAGCTGCTCAAATCGCACTTGAGAAAAAGTTCAAGCTGCTGTATGAAGAACAGGAAGCTTTGGTTCAAAAACGTGAAGAGCAAGCTCACATTGCCGCTCAAGCTCAAAACATTGATCTAGCTCGCCGTGCATTGGAAGAGAAAAAATCTGCTACTGTGAAGATGGATGAATACAAAGCCAGCTATGCAAAAAATAAAGAAGCTGCTGACAATTTACGCTTGAAATTAGAAGAGATGCGTAAACAGGTAATTGAATTAAGAAATAAGCGTGAGACTCTAGTGGCTCGCGTGAATGCAGCAAATGCACAAAAAAATATCAACAAAAGTATGGCTGGATTTAACAGTGATACCGCAATGGCTGGTCTCAAACGCATGGAAGATCGTGCCCTACAACTAGAGGCTGAAGCTGAGGCAAGTGGGGAAATTTATAAAAAGCAAACCTCGCTAGATGATGAAATTGCTCAATTGCATAAAGATAAAGTAGTAGAAGACGAACTGGCTGCGCTACTAAAAAAATATGAGGGGTAAACCGCTTTATGCGGTTCCCTTTTCTTCTTTTGTTACATATTCCACGTTTTTTCACTGGATATTAAGCGCATCATGCGTCACAATGATAAAGGAGGTTTTGTATGCTGGGAGATATGAATATTTTACGAATGATCGTCTGGACGGTCTCAGGCGCTCTCTTGCTATGCCTCTTGATGTGGATTGATACTTTATTTACCAAGTATAAAGATATGGAAGAGATTAAGCGAGGCAACGTAGCCGTATCCACTCGCTTTATTATGAAACTATTTGCTCAAGGCTATATTTTATCGCAATCATTGTCTATATCTAACGATTTAATTCAGGGGCTACTCGTTTCTGTTGTATCTTTCGTCTTGCTATTTATACTTGAAAAAATTGTTCAATTTGGTGTATACCAGATAGCAGGTCTCGAATTAAATAAAGGAACACAGGAAGGAAAAGTAGCACACGCACTCTTCTCTGGCTCTCTCCATCTTACCGGTGCCTTTATTATTGCGGCTTGCCTACTGTAGGAGGAATTACACATGAGTTTTTTTCAACGTGTCAAAAATATCTTAAAAAAACCTGAGGCTCCCCTTGTTGAAAAAAGCATTTTAACTTTGGGACCAGGCGATATTGTTGAAGTTTCTTTCGTTACGTATCAAGTTGTGGGACGTATTCGTAATCCCAAACGAAACGCGATTATGCTAACGTTACAGGATGGAAATACCTTTCGTTATTTGAACATTGAAGAACGGGAAAAAACTAATTACGAGCTGTATACACCGATTGATGGCCGACTTGACTCTCCTGATGAGGTTCCAACAACCATTGAACTAGATGACATTGAATATCATCTGGAAGAACAATACGATGGAAAAATGACCGCACAAGGAAAAACACCATTTTCTGCGGATGGCGAGCAATATGTCTGGGAATTTCAATCCGATAATCGCAAACTATTACGTATTGAATGGCAAGACGGACGCTTCATGTTGTATGAAGGAGAATTTATCATCCCCGCTGATGTAAAAGTACTCCGGGGAGTGTAGGAGGGAGGCCTCATGTGGCAAGCATTGTCAAAATTTTTAAAGACAACCCTCGTCCTCTCTCTGGTCGCCGGACTCTTAACTGGTTGCGCCGATCAGTCAGTAGGATCATCTTATCCACTAGAGAAGATTACGAAAAACGGGGCCGAATCCTCTCGCATCTATCGTGCGACGGACAAAACGGTTCCTGAAGTTGCCAAGGAGCTGGCCGAAGAGCGTCAGCCTAAGGAAATTTCTAAAGAAGATCTAGATCACATGTTTCTCATCTACTCCAATGAATGGTACCATCTACAAAAAGATGAAGCCAAACCAAGCGACACCTTGATTGAAGTAGATAGCAAGGAATTCGTTCAAAAAAATTATAATATGTCCTTCCTAGAAGGATATTTCATTGCCACTGTACTAGGTGATCTGTTTGATTCTATGAAGTCCAAAGGCCAAGGTAACTATCGTGGCTATTCCAGTCGGGATATCTACAAATCAGGGACAGATTATCATGCTCCAACAAAACAAGAGAAAAAGACGTATGCTCCTATTACTACGGAAGGCAAAGGCTCTATCCTACGCCGTTCCTCCGATAATAGTGGAAAATCCTCTTCCTCTGACGACAGTATCTTTAAGAAATCTGATGCTGACACCTCTAAATCCAAGGGGAAAATCATTAGAGACTCTCAAGGTGACAGCGGAAGTAGTTCCTTGTTTGGCGGTTCTTCCTCAACTAAAAAGAATTCATCCGTGTTAGACCGCCCACGCACCAATTCTCCTCCAAAGGTTAAAAAGGGATTTGGAAGCATCAAGCGGCGCTGATGATTTTTCTTCGTGGAAAACATTGATCTCTAATTTAAAAGGACCCAAGGAGAATAATCTTCTTGGATCCTTTTTTATTTAGTCAGGCAATCCCCTATAGCGCCCTGTTCGTAACTCTTTTTTGTAAGCAGCTAGTTCTGCAGATGGTAGCCCCTCATCAATCGCCACTTGTATAGCTATCTCCACATCATAAGGAACACGCACTAATGCCATCGAGAAACTACTTAGTTGTTGATTATGTAAATTACCCTCTACTACCATATAAGATGGTTGTGTCGTATCCAGCGGGTTTCCAACACTCCCAGCATTACATAGTGACCTTTCTTTTAATCCTTGGATAAATGCATGGTGTACGTCTCCATAGATGACTACATCTGGTGTACGTTTCCCTCCTCCAGTTGCTTCTGTGTTCTCAAACATAGCAAGACGTTCTTCCAACGGGGAAGAAAACCGAACGCGATGGAACACACTATCTGCAGAAGCGTGAAACAAACGAATCAACCTGCCACTCATCCAAAAATCATACGAAAAAGGCAGGGTATTCAGATAACGAATCCGCTCTCCCCCCAAGCGTCGTTGCTGCCAAAGAAACGCTTCATCCTCCGTAGGATTGCCGATGAACTCATCCCAGTTTCCACGTACTGTGACTGTACACCTTTCTTTTATCATATCGACAGCTTTTTCTGGCTCAGGTCCTTTGCCAGCCAAATCCCCTAAGCAATAAATCTCTTGAATTCCACGCGTCTCTATGTCTTTTAGCACCGCTTCCAAAGCTGGTATGTTTCCATGAATATCAGAGATTACGGCTATCCTTTCCACGTCTTCTCCTCCCTCTTTTCACTTATCGTATTAGAAAACTTGGCTTCTCCAATCCTCTGGTATAGCCAAAAAATAAAGAGAAGCCTCTTGCTCATGTATGAATTCCCCTACACGAGGCAAGAAGGCCTTCTCTCTGATTTGCGAAGCTTGCTTGTTTATTACAAAGCGTCTACTCGCATTTTTCAGCTTTACCCTCGTAATTACGCGTACGGAATGAAGCACCGCATCCACAAGAAGCAACAGCATTAGGATTTTCCATAGAAAATCCGCCGCCCATCATGGATTCCTTATAATCAATTACGAGTCCTTCAATATATTTATAGCTCTCAGCATCAACCGCTACTTTAAATCCTTCAAAGTCAAAAACCTGATCGCCCTCGTTCGTTGATTCATCCGTTCCCATGCCATATGAAAAACCGCTACATCCGCCTTCTTTCACGCCAACACGCAACAAGATATTTGGATTATTTTCCGCTTCTAGCAATTCACGAATTTTAGCACTTGCTTGAGGTGTGAAGTTGATCATGCCATTCCCTCCTCGATCAACAATATAGAATGCTGTTTTTTTATTATAAAACAGCTTCTCTTAAGTATACAAAGAATTATATACCGCAACAAGGTAACGATGCACTTATTACAAACAAGAATTTTCAAAATTATCATTTATTAAAAAGCCGACATCTCTTTGACGTCGACCTTGGAAAGGTATAGTGTAAGCTCAGGCAAAATGGGTTTGATTCTCAAATATATGAAGGGGAAAAGACTTTTCCTGATAAAAGGATATTTCTCTTTCCAATTGCAAAAGCTGGTTGTGTAACAAATCAATCTCCCGGCTACAACGTAATACTTCTGGGTGATGTAAACCATATTGAGTCCCAATTTGTACCATTTGTTGGCGAAGGAGTTCCATTTTCTCGAGTAATTGTTCCCGCATTTGCTCTCCCCCTCTCATGTACTATATATCATATTTTACTTTAGAATAAATTCCTCTGCAAACAAAATTCACCATTTATACTGTATTTTTGTACAATTTTGTGTATTCTTGTCAATATTGTAACTTGTCACAGTAAAAACTTAGAAGGTTGTTGCATTTATCAAAGAAGCTTATAATAGAAGTACTTTACTATTTGGAACGCTTACAAAAATTGCGTATTATATAACTATTCAGGAGTTGAAAATATGTCTTTGCTAACAATTGCAACGCAAGATAAAATGCTGGCGTCGATTGCTGAAAAAGTGATAAACCGAGAGCGTCTCACCATGGAAGATGGTCTAGCCCTCTACGAATCAGACGACGTTTTTAGTATTGCTCAACTAGCTAATCTAGTGAATGAGCGTATAAATGGCAACAAAGTTTACTTTGTTCAAAATATGTATATTAATCCAACCAATGTGTGTGAAGCGAACTGCCGCTTCTGTGGTTTCCGTCGCGATCAGAACCAAGACGGTGCTTACACCATGAGTATGGATGAATTACTCCACTATGTAGGGACTCGCTTTAACGATGGCATTCGTGAGTTCCATATCGTTGGTGGTCATAATAACCATGTACCTTTTGATTACTACTTAGATACGCTTCGCACATTAAAGAAAGCTTATCCAGATGTAGCACTCAAAGCTTACACCGGAGCTGAAATCGAATTTTTTAGCCGTCTAGCTGGAATCAGCATGACAGAAGTACTACAAGAATTGATGAAAGCAGGACTTGAAAGCCTGACTGGTGGCGGAGCCGAAATATTGACCGAGCGCTACCGTCTTAAAATGAGCCCTGATAAAGCAAGCACAGACGATTGGCTACTTGCTCATCGCACAGCACATGGACTTGGTATGCAAACACCATGTACCATGCTGTACGGCTCAATTGAGTCTAAAGAAGAACGCTTAATTCATATGTCACGTATTCGAGAATTACAGGATGAGACCAACGGATTCCAGGTATTCATTCCACTAGCAGTCCAACCTCTGAAAGCTACAGCAGGTATTAGACGCCGTACTTCTGCGATGGACGACATCAAGACGATTGCGATTAGCCGTCTGATGGTAGATAATGTAGACCATATCAAAGCTTATTTCATTAATATCGGTACACAATTAACTCAGCTAGCATTGCGTGCTGGTGCCTCTGACGCTCATGGTACACTGGTAGAAGAACGTATCAGTCATGCTGCCGGTGCTCTATCTGACCAGGGGATAACCAAGGAAGATCTGATCTGGTTAATTAAAGGTGCAGGTAAAGTTGCTGTTGAACGCGATACACACTATAACGTAATTAAAGAATACTAATAAAAAAGAAGAACGCTTAGTTAAAGTTGACCATGATCTGGGGGCTCTCAACAAGGCGTTCTTCTTCTTTTTAATGGACACCATCGCCCCGTCATTCCCATTCTTTAACAAATTCCTGTATTTTTTGTTTAATTAACGTCAAAAGTGAGTCTGTCGTTTCTGCTGTGATGAAATCTCCATTGACTAGCGCAAAAGGCTGCATATAGCATTCGCCACAATGTCCTAAACAACCATACTCCACCACATCCACATCCAAGTCAGGGTCATTTTCTAACGCATCGATGACTGTTTTGGTATAAGAAATGACATTGCTCGAACAAAATTCCACTAAGGCTTTCATGGGCCCCTCCTATTCAAAAATTATTGCAGTTATGTGAATATTGGAACTCGACCTAGGCAGACGGTAGAGTTATAATGATTGGGGACGACTTCAAATTATATCATTTTCCTTATTCGTTTAAAAGTTTCTGTTGCACTTCCATTTTAAAAATGGAACCGTTTTAAATATGGCATAGAAAGGATAAGACTTCCTATGAGACGACTAGTTATCTTAGGTGGTGGCTATGGGGGCTTGCGCATCATCGAACACATACTTACCCCTGACTTGCCTGAAGACGTTACGGTAACGCTAGTAGATCGAATGCCCTTCCACGGTTTAAAAACCGAATACTACGCGTTAGCAGCCGGCACGGAACCAGAAAGCAAAGTGCGAGTAGCCTTTCCAAGCGATCCACGCTTACAGATTAAACACGGAGAAGTTATTGACATCAACCTAACTGAGCGCTTGATCCTTTTCGAAAATGAAGAAGAATTAGAATACGATTGGCTCATTATTGGTTTGGGCTGTGAGGATCGTTATCATAATATTCCAGGAGCCGATCTGTACACACATTCCATTCAAACATTGGGCTCTACACGTCGTGCTTATGCAGCGATTAATAGTATTAACCCCTATGGTTCAGTTACCGTTGTCGGTGGTGGTTTAAGTGGTGTAGAAATTGCTGCTGAATTACGTGAAAGCCGTTCGGATCTTACCATTCGCTTAATGGATCGTGGGCCAAGCATTCTTAGCCCTTTCCCGAAAAAATTGCAGGATTATGCTTCAGAATGGTTCATAAAAAATGACATTCAACTAATTAATATGGCCAACGTAACCTGTGTGGAGGATGGCGTTGTATATAACAACGATCAGCCTGTAGAAAGCAATGTCATCGTTTGGACAGCAGGTATTCAAGCCAATCGAATTGTACGCAACCTTCCTATTGAGCAAGATGGCAGCGGACGAGCAGTCCTCAATCCTTATCATCAGGTTCCAGACTATACTAACGTTTATGTCGTAGGTGACAGCGCCAGCTTACCGTATGCACCAAGCGCTCAGCTTGCTGAGATGCAAGGCGAACAGATTGCCATGGTGTTAAAACGCGAAATGAAAGGCGAAGGTTATCCTACTGTAATGCCTGATATTAAGCTAAAAGGTACGCTTGGCTCCCTCGGGAAAAAAGAAGGATTTGGCGTAATGGGCAAAATGTCGCTCGTAGGTCAAATGCCTCGGGTAATGAAAAGTGGCGTCCTTTGGATGTATAAAAATCATTTAGGTTAGCCAAATAAATGAATGTTGATACAGCGACCGTTCCTTTTTCAAAGGAGCGGTTGTTTGTTTTTTATGGCCAGAGGCTTTTTGCCAGTCTATTCTCATCAAAAAGCACCAGCCTAAAACTCTTATCAATAGTATCAAAACATTTTAAATATTACATCATATTTAATTATCAAATTGTATTCTTGAGGATGTAAAAGAAAACCCGAAACAATGCTCCGGGTTTCTGACTTTTATAATTGTATGCCATTCACTATTTACTACCAGTCTCCAGCAATCTAGCAAAGTCATTTGTATGTAACGGAGGACTAAAGTAGAATCCTTGCATCTCATAGCAGTGCTTTTCAGTTAAAAATCTCTTCTGCTCTTCTGTTTCTACCCCTTCAGCAATTACATTCAGTTTTAAACTGCGAGCTAACGCAATGATATAAGAAACAATCTCTGCATCATCCGGATCTACTGTAATGTCACGGATAAAGGAACGATCTATTTTAAGTGTATCTACTGGAAATTTCTTCAGATAGCTAAGAGAGGAATATCCTGTCCCAAAATCGTCAATAGATAGATGAATCCCCAAATCCTTTAGCTCATGCAAGGTAGTAATAGCCGTCTCTACTTTGTGCATAGTGACACCCTCTGTAATCTCCACTTCCAAATATTCAGGAGCAAGTCCTGTATCCTGCAATACCTCAGCGATTGTCGCGACGAGATTGCGTTGTTGGAACTCAACTGGAGAAATATTAACAGCTACTCGTACAGGCTTTAAACCGGCTAGTTGCCATTTCTTATTTTGAATGCATGCTGCTTTTAAAACATATTCATCCAATGTAACGATGAAACCCATTTCTTCTGCTAATGGAATAAAATCACCTGGTGAGATTAGTCCCAATCTAGGATGATCCCATCGCACCAGCGCCTCCATCCCAATTAGTTCTCCTGTACTCAGATCAAAACGGGGTTGGTATTGTAAAAAAAGTTCATTACGTTCAATTGCATAGCGTAAATCCTGCATGAGAGTTAACTTCTGAAAAGCACTCTTTGTCATGGCTGGCGTATACAATTGATAGGAATTGCCGCCCTTTTCCTTCGATCGATATAATGCTGCCTTGGCGTTCTTCACTAATTCTAGCTGTGTAGTCCCGTCATTTGGATACAAGCTAATACCAATGCTGCAAGTCATGGTCAAACTCTGACCTTCCACCTCAAATGGTAACGCTATCTTGTGTAGTAATTGTTGAGAAAGATGAGCTACATCCTGAAGGCTAGATATATCCGGGAATATGAATTGAAATTCGTCCCCCACCAAACGACAAACAGTATCTCCCTCTCGCATATGATCAGCCAATCGAGCTGCTACTAGTTGCAATAGCTGGTCTCCTGCCGCATGCCCCAAGGTATCATTAAATACTTTAAAACAATCCAAATCTAAAATGACTACGGCTAGCATACTTTCTGTACGCTTTGCTTGAGAAATAGCTAATAGTAGACGGTCATCAAATATCACTCGATTTGGCAATCCGGTCAACGAATCATAAAATAGCTTTTGGCGCATCATTTCTTCGTGTTTTTTTCGATCGGTCATATCCTTAAAAATCCAGATTCTACCGTAGTATTGTTGTTGGCTGGAATCAATTGGTCCCGAATACACTTCATAGACTCGCCCATCACAGAAACTGATCTCTACTGTGTCAGCGTGTAGCTTGTTCACTTGATTAAGATCAAATATAGTAGTTGATTGATGATTATTCTTGATTTGTGGCAACATGTACATGAGCCAATGATTAGCATTGGTCTGTTGTTCCACGTTTTCAGGTATATTCCACATTTCTTTACATTTACGATTATAATGCACAATTTGTTCCCATTCATTTACAATTAACATGCCATCCATCATTGATTCGTGTGTGGCTCGCAAAATAGCATTATTTTTAATGAGTTGTTCTTCCGCCAGTTTTCGTTCCAGCTCAGCGGAAGCTCTGGAAGCAAATACATGTAACATGGAATCAATCAATCCAGGATTGGTGATTGGCTTGCAACTCATAACCGCAAGTACTCCCATCGGATTACCATTAGAATCATATAAGAGATGCCCCATCTGAGCTTCCACTTTAAAGAAACATAGAGATTGATCGAGAGGATATGCCTGTTGTGCACCTTCTAGTACACAGCTTTTTCCAGCTCGAATCACCTCTTCAGTAGGGGTGTGAGCAATATCGTACTCAATGTTCTCTAAATCAGATTCTTTGCCACTAATCGATAAGGTAACTGCGCGACCCGGTTTATTCTTATGCAGCATCCCAATAAATGCGTAATCTAATTCCAACACATCGGTCAGTGTACGACTCAAGTAGCGAAAAAACTCTTCACCCATCTTGTTAGTAATTCCTTGGGTCACCACATGTAGCATTTCTTCTATTTGTTTTTGTTCAGTCACATCAGTTAAAAAACCAACGACTTCTGTTACCCTTTGCTTGTCTGTATCATAATTCTGTATGATTACTGGTTTCATATGTCCATGATACAGCCGGTTATCCAATGAAAGATGAAAATCAACTGTCTCTTGCAAAAAGGCACGCTCCATGTGACTTTTCATTATTTTTACCATATCAGGTAGCATTACATCTTCTAAAGGCCCTTCTTTCATGCCCACTCCAAAATGCTTGGTAAGTGCCCCTTCAAATAATGTAACGGTAATTTGGTTATCTTCTCGCTTTTCAAAGGAAAACAGGACGTGAGGCAGAATAGATAGGCTAGTTTTAAATTTCTGACCATACTGCTTCTTTTTCTGCTCCGCACGTTTAGACTGCGTAATATCTAACACTGTGCCGACAATCTCGGTCACCTTATCGCCTTCCAAAAGGGGGGAGATTTGCGTAATATAAAAGCGTTCGTTCTGCTCAAATTCATACCACACGCAGCTGCCAGAGAATGCTTCTTCAAATTTTTGCTGTACAACGGGCACAAAATCAGGACGAAAAATTTCGGTAACGGTTTTACCCTCTACATCCTTTGTCGTCACTCCTAGATTCTCTGCAATTTTTCCTTCCGACAAGGTTAGAACAAATGAGCCATTCTCTTGTCGTTTTACTGCAAAAATTTGATTATGCAAGGTTTCAAGGATTCTCGTATGCTGCTGTGTCGTTTCCTGAAACTTTTTTTCCATTTGAGCCATGCTCTTTTGTAAATTAGCAATTTGATGCTCCTGCTCTCTAATGGTGCGAAGACGCTCGTTGTTCCTCAATTGTTGCGGGGAATAATGATCTCTGTCAGACATGAGCTACCTCCTACCCTTACACCTTTTCCCACGAATGTGGACTCACTCTATCCACTCTAATACTCCTCGTTACCACTCACTCTATCTGGTTTATCTATAGAGGACCCATCTATACCACTCTCTGCTTTTTTATGCTATAGAAGGCTATTAAAGATCGCATCGATAGCACTTTGATATTCGACTTTTTTCGCGATAATTCCTGCCTTGGTTTTAAAAAAACGTGGTTTTTCTTCCTATTATTTATAAGTAAATTATATATTTCGGCCCAGATATATATTCTATAATAATGTTGCTTCTCAAAATAAATTTTACATCCTTATTAATGTTTTCGAACAAAAGCTACGGATGTCACCCACTGTTTTAACAATGAGTAGCCCTTCCGTAGCTATCATCATCTATTTATACACTTTACATCCATTTTTCCCCTTTTATCAATTGTCATGTATGTCTCGTTATCTCACTTATCATATCTGGCAACAGTTTTATTCTCCGTTTCTGCAAGCCAAATGGCATAGGCTAGGGGATTACGAACCGCCTCTTTATATAGTTCTGCTTTCCCCATTCCTAAGAAGATATCACGACCTGGTTTGGGATTAACCTCAATTAACCAGATATGACCAGATGTATCTATCCCGATATCTAAACCAAATTCCAACATACGTCCATACTTTTCTTCTAATTTCTTCACCGTATAATAAGCTAATTCATGACATTCATGTAAGATTTCCTTACCTCTCTCCTCACCAAATTTGTTGTTCATGAAACTGATAAAGTCAGTTGCTTTCCCACCGTTATGCAAATTAGAAGTAGCACTTTTCAACACTCCAACCCTTACACCTAACCCAGTAATACTCCATTTTCCTTGTTGATTTTTTTGAATTAATAAGCGCGTATCACTTGGTCGGTCTGGTAGTAATGCTAAATCAAGTCCTTGTTGAACCATAAAATAACCTTTGCGAATCTGTTCCTGATCAACCCAAAGATTGACACGTTCAACCAAAGCATCCCTAGATGTTACTTGCCATGTTTTATGCTGAACTTTCTTATTCCTGCCAACCAGCAAAAAGCCACCTTTTATTCTTGAAATTTTAAGAACACTACGTCCACCTGTACCGTTTCCCGGTTTTACATAAACAATCGGAAAATCCTCCATATAGGCATGCAAGGCTTTTTCTGAATAAATTTGTGTACGTGGCATCCATTTTCTCATTGTTTCGTCTTCCCATAGGTAATCTGTTATATTCCATTTGTTGGAAAACACGCTATTCGCATACAAAAAATGTTTTTGACGACGAAACGATAAATATCCTGGTTGTCTGGTTCGGCAACGATCTATTACTACGTCTGGCCATCCAAACCACTTACTACTCCAGCCTCCTTGTTTATCTGGTATATACCCTCTCACCCGTCGTTGCTTTACGAGCACATCACGATGGGAAAATAAAAATACCTTTACACCTAGTTCCTTTCCCTGACGGATCAGATTACGAAAGTATTTGGGCTCACTGAACTTTGTTCCTTCTCTCCATGTTAAGATTCCAATCAGTTTTCTGTTAGCCATTCTCATCATCCTTTTTCATCCTTGCTATCATTCAGATTATGAATAGGCTAACGCTCAAGTGAATAGAAACGTAAAAAACCTACCATTCTCCCTCAATAACTGGGTAAGGTAGGTTTTGTAGTATCAATTATTTGATCTGTCATTCATTTATCGATTAAGAAATATGTAAATCTCCGTGTAGGTGTCAAAGTACTGTAAGTTAAATGTTGCCTCTCCTGTTTTCCAATGGGCGGAATATGAAGAAGGAACCCCTGTCTCTTTACGTTGTTCACCATTCCCTAAAAACTGGGAAATTTGTTTGATTAAATCATGAACCTTGGTATTCTTTTCATATGTTAATGTAATTTGCATTACTTTGTTATCATCTATAATATATTGGGCTTTCGCTGGTTCAGTCCATTTAAACCAGGTTTCCTTGTATTCAATGGCCGAAAGGAACGTTCCGTCTGCATTGTCACCGTATTCTTTTTTGCCTTCCCCTTTTTCTGCAAACAATTGATCAATTGTCATACCAATAACTTTACTAGGATCAATTGGCATTACATCTTTTTCCCATGGTTTCTCTATACCCGCTTGTTTCTCAGTATGGGACTCCCCACTTTTACCAGGTTGAGCTTTCTCTTGCTTCTTCTCTAGGTTTGTAGTCTCATTCGATAACACTGATGGGTTCGTTAAGGTCGCATCACTACATCCAGTTACAAGTAAGAGGCTAAGGGTTACAAGCCCCATCCATTTATGATTTTTCATTCATCATCTTCTCTTTCTGTTATGATTAACACCCTTATCATAACTTTTACCTTGTAGTGAAGTCTTTACAAAAAGGTTACACCTTATTTTTTCCATTTGTTCAGAGTTGGTCTAAGTGTTGTACTCCTGCTTTTGCTAAGGCATCATACACCTGTTTTAGCTTTGGATTTCCTTCTCCGACAATTTCCCCGGAAATTACGACAAGTGGATACCATAAAGCTTCTTCTTCAATACGTTTTGCCCACAATTTATCTATTTCTGTCGTTGGTTGTAAGAAATCACAGTAACGTACAGCAAATTGTTCCTGTACAAATTTTCTCCCAGCTGCTGCTTCTAGCCAGACTGCTGTTTCCTTTGCTGAAGGCAGATTCACACAGCTTGCGCATAATTGTTCCGTTCCATATACCAAGATTTCTACTTTCATTTGAACCCCTCCGCTTCCCTGTTTGTCTTCATTATATGGTTTTTGATTACGATATGCGTAATGACAATCTTTCTGTATTTTATCTGATTGACTTAGAGAATACCATTAGTATGTAGCTATGGTTTGAATAAACTAGTTGGCTGACTTGGATGATTCGTAAATCTAAAGAAGCCAGCCCAAACATTTTTACGCTGTTTGGATTGGCTTCTCTAGTTTTATCCTTCACACCTATAGTTTTTTATACCAAGGCTTGTTCCAAATCCTCCAATAAATCCTCTACATCCTCAATTCCCACGGAAATGCGGATTAAACCATCTGTTATACCTAGCTCTGCACGTCGTTCAGCAGGAATCGAGGCATGCGTCATACGAGCAGGTAAACCGATTAAGCTTTCGACCGCTCCCAATGACTCAGCCAGGGTAAAATATTTCAATTTAGATAAAACTTCTTCTGCACGACTATTGCTACCTACATCAAAAGAAATCATGCCACCAAAACCACGTGCTTGTTTTTTCATTTGCTCATGCCCCGGATGGGAAGCAAGACCTGGATAAAGCACTCGGCTTATAGAAGCTTGTTCTTGCAACCAAAGAGCTAATTGATTAGCATTATTCTCTTGTTCTTCCATACGGATTCCCAATGTCTTGGCCCCACGTAACAATAGCCATGAATCTTGAGGACCTAGAATAGCCCCAATCGCATTTTGTAGGAAGTGAAGCTGTTCTCCTAATTCTGCTTCCTTAGTAACAACAACACCAGCTACCACGTCACTATGCCCACCTAAGTATTTGGTCGCACTATGGAAAACAATATCTGCACCCAGGTCTAATGGATTCTGCCAATAAGGGGTCATGAATGTGTTATCTACTACGAGTAGGACTCCTTTGGATTTCGCAATCTCAGCTACCGCTCTCACATCTGTTACGTTTAGTAAAGGGTTGGTAGGTGTTTCCATAATAATCATACGAGTATTAGGACGTAATGCTTTTTCAACAGCCGCAAGATCAGTCGTATCTACATAAGTGGCTTCCAAGCCCAATTTTGAGAAAACGCGTGTAATAACGCGATAAGTACCACCGTAGACATCATCTCCCACAACCAAATGATCGCCCTGATTGCATAAAGATAAAATGGTGGAAAGTGCTGCCATTCCCGAACCAAAGGCTAATCCACGTGCGCCACCTTCTAAATCAGCCATGTAGGTTTCTAATGCATGTCGAGTCGGGTTACCTGTGCGGGAATACTCAAAGCCTTTATGAACGCCAATTCCGTCCTGCTTGTAGGTACTTACCTGATAAATCGGTGTGGAAACTGCCCCTGTATGAATATCCCCTTCAATACCACCGTGAATTAACCGTGTTTTCATTCTCATGTTAGATACCTCCCTGATAAATTTGTTTCGATAGATAACGCTCACTACTATCTGCAAATAGTACAACAATATTCGTTCCTGGAGCTGATTTTTCTGCTTCCTTTAAAGCCGCATGCAAAGCTGCGCCTGCCGAGCTACCAGCCAGAATGCCTTCTTTACGTGCCAACTCTTTTACAAGAGAGAATGAATCCTCATCCCACACTGTATATATTTCATCAAAATAGGACGTATCCATAAAGTCTGGGATTAATTCCATACCGATGCCCTCTGTTTTATGGGGGCCAGATTCTCCTCCATTTAAGATGGAGCCTTCTGGTTCAACAATGACGGTCCTAATGGATGAACGCTGTTCCTTTAGATAACGCGCCACTCCCATAAAGGTACCACCTGATCCTGCACCAGCCACAAAGGTGTGAACCTGACCATCCATTTGATCCCAAATTTCGGGTCCTGTTGTTTTATAATGAGCCTCTGGGTTAGCCGGGTTGGCAAATTGCTGCGGCACAAATGCTCCTGGAATCGTCTCAGCTAATTCCTTTGCCTTAGCAATTGCCCCCTTAATCCCTAATTCCGTTGGCGTATTTACCACTTCAGCTCCCAAAGCACGCATGAGCTCTTGCTTCTCCATTGAAAACTTTTCAGGTACACAAAAGATCACGCGATAAGAAGTATTAACTGCGGCGAGCGCTACTCCTACTCCCGTGTTACCCGCTGTTGGTTCAATAATAGTCCCACCAGGTTGTAATAGGCCGCTTTCTTCTGCATTTCGTATTAATTCTACTCCGAGCCGATCTTTGACACTGCCCCCTGGATTAAAAGACTCCAATTTGGCAAACAGACGGACCCCCTCGGGTAAAGCAAATTGTGTCAGTTCAACAATAGGTGTATTTCCAATTAATTCCTTTATGTTGCGATAAACCTTCACGTAGATCTTCCTCCGATCCAATGTTTATATGCAGGAATGTATAAGTACAGCGAACGCCATTAGTATACCATGCTTTGAGCAAACTTTTTGCATTTATCTTAATATGATCCATCCATGACGGACTCACATACTATTTAGAAACAATTATCCATTTCTCCCCCTATTTTTGATAAAAGAATGATAATAAGTATAGAAACTCATGGATTTTCGTAAGTAGGGAGATTATAATAGAATGGAGTTGAAAAGGAGTGATTATACATGAAAGAACAAGTACAAGAAGTACTAGAAAAGCTTCGTCCGTACCTGCAACGCGATGGCGGTGACGTTGAGCTTGTTGACGTTGAAGATGGCATCGTAAAACTACGTTTGATGGGTGCTTGCGGTAGCTGCCCTTCTTCTACCATCACCCTAAAAGCCGGTATTGAACGTGCATTAGTTGAAGAAGTACCTGGTGTTGTAGAAGTTCAACAAGTATTCTAAGAATATTATACGATTGAAAGCATTCATGCGCATATGCCTTGAATGCTTTTTTTGTTTAAAACCAGATTAACATATAGGAAAAGTCCGAAATCTACTTACTCGGACTTTTTCCCACATATCGATCAAAAAAACCAAGTACTCGACCACAGTATGACGCTCTATCTTTAGCATAACAACGCACATGACCTGCTTCTTGTACCAGCCATAATTCTGCTTCGGGATGCACGGCTGCTTCATATAACTTTTCGCTTTCCTTGTAAGGAATAGTCTTATCCTCTCTACCATGAATCAGTAACAGCGGTCTGGAGCCGTATCGCTTGACCGCCTCAATAGGCTTCACCTGCTCTGGGCTTTCCTTCACCAGCATTGGCATCACTGTTAAAATAATAGAAGTAAACGGAAACGCAGGGAGTCTTGTCCACCTCGGCAAATTGTTAGAAAGATAATCAGGTAACGAAGAAAATGAACAATCTGCAACCACTGCGTTCACACGCTCATCATCTCCTGCAACCATCAGAGAGGTGGCTGCTCCCATAGAAAAGCCAATTAAACCGATACGATGATTTGGTTCGTGTTTTTTGACAAAATCAATTGCCCCTAACAGGTCCTTCTGTTCATGCAAGCCCACTGTGGATAGTATTCCTTCCGACTCCCCCGCACTGCGAAAATCAAACATCATCACGTCATAGCCAGCTTGCACAAAAGATTTAGCAAGCGTTAAAGCTGGCAAATGCGGCTCTAGGCGATTCTGACTGTAGCCATGCGCAAAAATAATCGTAGCATGCTTGAGCGGTTGTAACTTTTTCACTTCCTGTTTAGCCGTGTCTAATCCTTCATCAATTTGTTTCAAAAATGCTTCTCGGTGCTTATCAGAAGAAAAATACCAGCCTTTCATGTTCAACTGGTCACGACTTGGAAATGAAATGCAATCATATACAGGTAAACCGTTATCCTCTGGACGTATGGTGATAGGCTTACGGGGTGGATGCAGTAATTTTTGACCAACATACACACCAATCACCACTAGCAACACCATCACTAAGATGATAAAACAAAGCAGGAACATCAATAGATTTTGGCTCATACAGGAGTAATCGCTTTGTCCCCGCAGAGTACGGCTACTATGTTTTTGGAGACAAGCATCGCCATATTATCACGAGTTTCATATGTAGCACTACCGATGTGTGGGAGAGCGACTACATTTGGAAGTGATAAGAGAGGATGGTCTGTCGGAATCGGTTCCTGTTGAAAAACATCTAAACCCGCTGCCCAGATTATTTCCTGTTTTAAAGCTTGATAGAGGGCCTCTTCATCTACAGTAGCTCCACGTGAAGCATTAATAAAAACTGCTGTAGATTTCATCATGGCAAATTGCTCAGCTCCCATTAATCCTCTCGTTTCCTCCGTTAATGGGGTTAATAACACCACATAGTCAGATTCACGCAACAAATCAGCTAAAGAGCAATACGTAGCCCCATAGGCTTGTTCCGCCTCTATTTTTCTGCTCCGATTATGGTATAAAATACGCATGTCAAATCCATTCGCCCGCTTGGCAACCGCTTCGCCAATTCGTCCCATTCCAATAATTCCAATCGTTGCACCATGAATGCGCTGGCCCGCCATGAAATAAGGACTCCATGTTCTCCACTCTCCATTCATCAGTACCCTGTTTGCTTCTACAAAACGTCTACCAGCTGCCATTAACAGACCAAACGCCAGATCGGCAGTAGCATCCGTCAATACGTCTGGTGTATTTGTTACGACAATACCTCTCTCTTTGCAAGCCTCTAGATCAATACTGTCATAGCCAACTGCAAGCGTAGATACCACTTTTAAATGCGGGGCTGCATCTACTAGCTCTCGGTCAACCCGGTCGGACAGCATGACATATAAGCCGTCCGCCCGTTTTGCTTTTTCTAATAAAATATCGCGTGGTACAGGGTACTCTTGATCCCACACCTCAACAGTCGCTATACTCGCTAAAAGATTCAAAGCTTCGTCCGCTACTTTCCGTGTCACATACACAAATGGTTTTTTCGTCATCTTCTGGGAACCTCCATAGCCAATGTATTTCGGGAATTCCAACGCCGAAGTGCTGACGGATTGCTTCTGGATATTGTCCAAGTACCTGTTCCATTGTGGCAAGCTCTTCATCCAGTGGTGCCTGCCATTCATCCCCTGCCCTCTCACGATCCTCATCACCCATGAGACTATACAGCTCCACTGTTTTTAAAAAGCGTGAGGGATACAGCAACATAGCAAAAATAAAGGCAAACTCCTCTGGATAAAGCTGTGTCACAAATTGATAACCCGCTAGAAACTCCATTACTTTTTCCGCTTGCCATCCATGTTTGCGAACCATCCATTTAATGCCTTGCCCAATATCACGCGTACGCATATCCAGCACCCAGCTATATTGTCCCGCAATGTATCTTTTTCCACTTTCATGAAACAAAATATAACCCTCTTGAAAATTCTGAAAAGCAAGCTTGCCTTGTTTACTAAGATCATTCGTCAATTTCTTGTAACCATTACCATTCAGATAATCAATAGCGGTGTTAGCAGATACCTGCACATACGTAAACATCGTAAATAAATAAACCTCAAAAGGAGTAAATGCATCCGATTTTTCCAAACTATCGAGTAAGCTCTCATAGGTTTTGCACTTTTTTTCCCACATCTCAGGCCACGTGCCTAAAGAGCGATACGGTAAATACAGCTTATCCCATGAAAATGAACGCGTCGCCTGGTGGAATTCTGCAAGCGATTTGCCCAAATGAAAATAATGGCGTTCCCAGGTCGTCTCCCTCATGCCTTCTTGCAAATAGTACAAAACTTCTCCGTCTTTTACATGATACTTGTCATCATTTGCCTTGCAAACCGGTAGGACCTTCAAATCACAATTCTTATGGATCGTCTCGATTGCCTTCTCCAATAAAAACCCTTTTGCTCGATATGATGGTGGACAAGCATGGATGTAATGCAATCCCCGATCGGTATACAACATCTTGCGTCCATTCTCCTCTTTCCACTCTGCATCAATAAAAGAATACTCCTCACAAAACTTGCCTAATAATTCTTCCATTGCACAAACCTCCTGGCCCTGACTCTGTTTAAATAGCTTATGAAGCATCGTGGGCATAGGTGAGTGTATAGCTTTACTTAAAAGATAAATACTACCTTTATATTTGCTAGAAAGAGGCGATTTTTGTTGAATCAACAACATCCCATTTGGGGCGAACAAGTTTACGCAAAGGCACTTGAACTCTTGCAAGAGCGAGGAGTAAGACTTGAAGATATTGGAGAAATCGTGATGTTCCTCCAAGAAAAATATATTCCGAACCTACAGATGGGACAATGTCTGGAAAGCATACATGCCGTCTTACAAAAGCGTGAAGTACAGAACGCACTATTAACAGGCATTCAGTTAGATATACTAGCCGAACAGAACAAGCTGATATCCCCTTTACAAGAGATGCTGGCTACTGATGAATCTCTCTACGGAGTAGATGAGGTCATGTCGCTCGCAATTGTAAATCTGTACGGAAGTATCGGATTTACCAACTATGGCTACGCCGACAAAATTAAATACGGTGTGTTAGAGAAATTAAACGATAAAAAGAATGGTGTACATACCTTTTTAGACGATCTGGTAGGCGCAATCGCGGCAGCTGCATCCAGTAGATTGGCCCACCGCCGTCGTCATCAGGAAGAAGAAGAACTTAAAGCGCAGGGCGTATCTTATCCATCCAAGTAAGTAGACTTTGTTCTACATACGTAGGTGGTCCATCATGTTTATCTGCATCTTCCAGTGTAGAATACCCCGAAAGTACAAGTAGGGTGTCAATACCACTATTGATGCCCGCTTGGATATCTGTATGTAAGTTATCCCCCACAATGATGGTCTCCTCTGGCTTTGTTCCGAGCTTCTCCAATGCATATTGAATAATTATGGGTTCTGGCTTACCTATAATGATTGGACGCTGTGCTGATGCAGTCGCTACGGCAGCTACTAAGGCTCCATTTCCCGGCATCAAACCATGTTCAGTCGGTAGGGCAGGGTCTGCATTCGTGGCAATAAATGTGGCCCCATTACGTATGGCCCGCATGGCCGTTGCTACTTTTTCATAGGTAAGAGTACGGTCAATGCCAATGATAACATACGAAGGATTCTCTTCTGTAAAAGAATACCCTGCCTCCTCCATGGCTTTAAATAGCCCCTCTTCACCTAAAGCAAAATATGTTTTCTGTTGTACCTTTTGTTCAGACAAATATTTGGCTGTAGCCATGCTGGTCGTATATACCTGATCAGCTGTAGTAGGTAATCCCATATTGCTTAGTCGTTCTGCCACCTTTTCTGCGGTGGTCGATGAATTATTGGTAACATATAGATAGGGAGTTTTCGTTTCTTGAAGGTAATCAATGAAAGTTACAGCTTCGGGTATAACGCGATTCCCATGATAAATGGTGCCATCTAAATCAAGCAGGTATCCTTTATATGTTTTCATGTTGCCTCTCCCTTGCCTTAGAATATCTTTATTGTACTTGTTCGGTTTGGACATGACAAATCACATAGACACCTATAGCAAAACAAAAAACCACCCGCAGAATGAGTGGTTTGTTAGCTTTTATTCAGCCTTTGGTCTAATTTTATACAGGCATTTGTCTCCGCCTTTGGCCATACAAGAGGTTTGCTCCACCTCAGTGCCTAATACGCGTTTAAATAATGAGAGTTCACAGCTACATGCCTGATTAAACTGGCGAGCTACCTGAGAGATCGGACAGTTAAACTCTTTAATAAAATAGTCCCCTGTTTCCTCTTCTTGACCCCATTCCACCATGTAGCCCTTCTGATTTTGAATATCCGCTAATGCAGCTACCTTTTCTCCCAATTCGCCTTGAATATAGGGGCGATAAATTTCTTCGAGACGGTCTTCTCGTCTGCGAAACAGGGTTGCAACCTTGTCCGCTCCGTCTATATCAACTATATCCTGAAGGAAGTCTAGCGTAAGATCATGATAGTTACGCGGAAATAATTCATCCGCTTGTTGTGATAAGGAGTATACATTAGTCGGACGACCCATCGCCTGACGCACCAGCGAGGACTTGATCAGATTGTCACGCTCCAACGTGTTCAAATGACGACGTACTGCCATCTCCGTGATACCCAAATCCAACGCGATGTCGCTAACCGACAGGGAACCTTTAACTTTTAACATATGCAGAATTTGGTCACGTGTTGAAGTCTGTTCCTTTGACATAACAATCACCGTCCTTTCTCCTCCATTTTACAGCAAGGAATAACATTAGTAAACTAATGAAAGGTTTTTGTTTAAAAAATCTACTTTCGTTACTAGCCTTTTAGCCACGTCTGATACTCTAGAATAATTCCTTTTGAATGTATGCCCGAACAGCAGATGCAAATGTTGTCAAAACAGGTAGAGCCTCTCTAATCAACTCACTCATTTCCAACACAGATATTTCTGAATACGTAACAAGCGGTTTTCGGAATTCCATGATGCGGTGTAAAACAGTGGCTTGGTCGCTAGTAAGTACTGTTTCATCTCGTAGAATTTCAACGATATCTGTATAACTACCAGGATCGCGCATGATAAATCCATCTATGAGAGCATTTCCAACATCTGCAATCCCTTCTATACATATATGCAGAGCGCGTTCGATTGCCAACTGTTTGATCTGGTCACAAGCCAGTTCTTCATTAGAATAAGTCATATTTTGAGATAAGAGCGTAAGCATGCTCTCCATATAAGTAAGCACTTGGTCCACTTTTGCTGTGTTTACATCATACATGTTGTCTTCCTCCGCCCAATCATCTATTTTTTGCGTTTTTTAGAAGCAAGTTTTGCCCAAATCACGGTTCCAAAAAACGTGAATACCACCATCATTAATACAAGTAAGCTCATCCCAAGGTCTTCCGTCAACAAACTCACCTCGTTTCCTTGTCCCATTATAACAAAAATGCTGAATGAAATAACTTATCTAACAGATTTGAACGATTTCCGTACATTCACTTATCTATCCAATCTTTTCTTTCGCTTTTAATCAGGAGAACATCTGTTGTTTTTCTGATGTTGTGATAAAATGAAGTCGATAAATTCCTTTTTGGGAAAACGATAACAACGAATGTAACAGGGGGATCAGATGGAAAGAGAATTAGCGTTAGAAGTTGTTCGTGTGACAGAGGCAGCAGCACTCTCTTCTGCACGCTGGATGGGACGTGGCAAAAAAAATGAAGCGGATGATGCTGCAACATCAGCTATGCGCGCCGTATTTGAAACGATTTCCATTCGCGGTACGGTTGTCATCGGTGAAGGAGAACTCGATGAGGCACCTATGCTGTATATTGGTGAAAAACTAGGTAATAGGTCTGAAGATTCTCCCGAGGTTGACGTAGCCGTAGATCCATTGGAAGGAACAACCATTCTTGCTAAAGGTCACAATAACGCCATGGCTGTACTTGCCATTGGAGACCGTGGCACTATGTTACATGCACCAGATATGTACATGCAAAAAATGGTGGTAGGACCTGCTGCGGCTGGTTTAATCAATCTAGATGATTCGATTGAAAAAATGATAGAAACAGTTGCTAAAGCGAATCAAAAGCGCATTGAAGAAGTAACCGTAATCGTTCAAGAACGGGAGCGTCATCAAGAAATCATTGACTCCATTCTAGAAGCCGGAGCTCGTGTCAAACTGTTTGGAGATGGAGACGTGGGAGCTGCCATTGCTGCCTGTATGCCAGAAGAATCTGGAATTGATCTGTTTGTTGGTATTGGCGGTGCTCCTGAAGGTGTCATTAGTGCAGCAGCCATCAAATGCTTAGGCGGAGATATGCAAGCACGATTAAAACCACAAAGCGAAGAAGAACGGGAACGTTGCCGTCAAATGGGACTAGCTGACCCTGAGCAACTGCTGACAATTAATGACTTAGTATCTGGAGACGATGCTATTTTTGCCGCAACTGGAGTTTCAGACGGAGAACTATTGCAGGGGGTTAAGTTCCTAAGCAATAATATAGCTAAGACACATTCCCTAGTCATGAGAGCAAAAACTAGAACAGTTCGCTTTGTCGAGGCTAGACACAGTTTAGATCATAAACCAAACTTGGTATGGAAGTAGGGTAATCTTATGTCCCACGAGCCTTTTTATCTGTATGATGAAACGGAAGAGACTACTACTCGCTTTGTCAGCTTTATGGGCGAATCCACTCGTTTTGATCTGGCGATTATCAAAACAAGTCGTTTTTATGGAAAAAAATTAGTTGTCAATATTCAAAACGGTCGTAGCGCGATTATCGGAACAGATGATTTAGAGGAAGAAGGGTACATAGAGTATGCCTTTCAAATCACTGAATCGGAAGCGGAAGAACTAAAGGAGTTTTTAGTTCGAGTAATTGGTTAATCTTTACTGGGTCCTCTGCATTGCAGGGGGCTTTTTTCTTTGTCATTTGTGCCCATTTTACACATGGACATACGCCAAATGCCTATTTGCCCCGTATACTGCTCCCATAAATACAAAAACAGAAAATGTGAGGAGTGTACCGTCGATTATGGAAAGTCAATACGAAAGCCAGTCAATCCAACATGATTCTCTTCAACATCCTGAGGCAAGGGATCAGAATCATTATACAGGATATGTCGAAGGAAATGCCCCCTATCACACTGCTTATCCCAACTACTATACACCCGTTTACAATCCTTATACACCTTATTTAGCTCCTACGTATTCTCCGTATGAAATCGTTCCTGTACAAAGAGGCGGCCATGATGATCATGGTAGACACCATCCTCATCATGATAGTCATCATCACCACTTCCCTCACCATCATCATGGTGGTCATCGCCGCTACCACCCTTATTCCGGGACATTTCCACTGTTTTTTTATCCACCCTTTTCACCATATGACCCAGCCTTCCCTTACCCTCCGTTTATGTATCGTCGCACAGATGCTCCCATATATGGAGAAGATGGGTATGGATATGGGTATGAATCTGTGTAGCTAATCAAAAACACCTGACGAAAGCAGCTTTTGCTTTCATCAGGTGTTTCGTTGTTGTATCGTTATTTTTCATTTTGAATTGTTTTTTTCGTAGATGTGGCAGTTGGTTTGACACGTGGTCCTCTTGGCGTCTGATTGTTAACACGCTTCTCTTTGCTTCCTTGTTCGGCGCGAATTGCCTTCTGATTCCCTCGATCCTTCCCATCTTTTGCCTCTTTATTCGGACGATCCCGATCTGGTCGAGGAAAACGTGAGGGCTTATCATTCTTGTCCGATCGACGTTTAAAGGGACGTTCATAATTTCGAGGTCGGGTAGGAGCTTGGGTCGCTTGAGAAGATGATTCCTTATCCAGGCTTTCCGCATCAATCAGAGCTTGGTCTGTCTCGTCTCCTAGCTCAGATCCGTTCAGACGTTTCGTGCGCTTTAGAACAAAATAAGCACAGCCAAAATTGCAGTATTCCTGAAGATACTCATCTAATGCAGCAATTTTGTGCTCAAAAGGCACTTTACGATTCGTATTCTCAAAGAATCCACGTAAACGAAGCTGGCCATAGCCCCAGTCACCAACGATGTAATCGTATTTATCCAATACATCGCTGTAGCGTTCCTTACAGACTTCCAGATTCCAGCCATCACGATTTTCTTCCATTAATTCATAAACACCTGCTTGCAAGCGAATCAAGAGTACTTCCTCCTCTTCTTAAACCTCAGAACATGAACATCTTCTCCAATCTTACCACATTTTTTACGGAAAAACATATCCTCTAAAGGGCAACCTATTCTCAGGAGGTGTCCATCCATGCAAAAGAAATGGATTTTTGCTACTGTAGCCAGCTTAGCATTGCTTACATCTGCTTGTGGAAACATCTCTGGTAACGGAACAGCCCAGACGAAATCCTATACCAACTCTTCTCATATGAATCGTATGGATTACCGTACAAGCACATATGGCCATGATTATGGTTTTGGTTATCGTAACAATTCTGGGCGACCAACCTTCTTCTATGGTAGTGAGCCTAATTACAATGATTACCTAAAAGATGGGACAACTTCTGCTTATCGAACAACCTCTTATGGAACTACTACTCCTAGCTCTATGTATAACGCAAATCCGTACAGCAAGAGTGGTTATCCCTATTCTGGTCGTTCTTTAACCAAAGGAGCCAGCCTATATTCCAATGAAAGCTATGGACAAAGCTATCGCATGAACGGTGTAGGCACCTACAACGCATATGGCAACTCAAACAGTACGCATTCTTATCCGTATTACAATGCAATGAATGGCACAGGTACTCCGAGTATTTATAGTACCTATAACACCTCCTATGGCCAAAATGCAAATACAACAGGATATGCTGTTGTACAACGTAATCAATTACGCGGGTATGAAAAAACATCTCGCGTCTATATTGACCGTGATGCATTGGCACAAGCAGTAGGACAAGTGGTTTCTAGTGTTCCAGGGATTGAAAATGCTACTGTCTTAGTAACGGATGAAGAGATTTTTGTTGGTGTGAAAGTATCCGATAAAGATACTCGCTCCGCTACAGTAAAAGCTCGTAATAGCGCCTTGTCTATTGCACCACGTTATTACAAGGTCTATTTAACCAACGATCCAAAGATGTCCAAGGAATTGTCTCATGTCGCGAGTGCCTCTACAAAAACAGTAAGCACTCATAGCACCAATGGGACTGCTCATTCCCAGACGGTAGATCACCTTGTTAAAAGCTTTGGTGGAATGACCGATTACGAAAAAACAAAAAGCATGATGAACAAGACACAAAGTAAGACACGCTAAGAGACAACAAAGCACCCTTTGCCAGCGAAGCCTCTGGTATAAGGGTGCTTTTCCATTATAATAATGAACTTATTATGCGTTTGTAGTAGACGCATGCTTGAATTTCTTATCCGTTATCTATTAAGCGTTAGCGGCTGCAATGGTATCTTTTGCTGCATTGGCTTGTTCGTGTGCATGATAAGAACTTCGCACCAACGGACCTGATTCTACGTGACTAAATCCACGCTTCATTCCTTCTTCTTTCATCATGCGGAATTCGTCTGGATGGTAGTACTTAGATACAGCGATATGTTTTTTCGTTGGTTGTAGGTATTGCCCAATGGTCATGATATTCACGTCAACTGCACGCAAGTCATCCATTGTTTCTATAATATCTTCAATCTCCTCACCTACACCAATCATCAAGCTTGATTTGGTTGGAATAGTTGGTTGCATCTCTTTTGCACGACGCAATAACTCTAGAGTACGATCATATTTAGCACGTGCCCGTACACGGTCAGATAAGCGGCGTACCGCTTCAATGTTATGATTCAATACATCAGGGCGCGCATCCATAACCAATTTCAAGGCATCCCAGTTCCCCATAAAGTCAGGGATAAGGACTTCGATCGTAGCAAGAGGAAGTCGAGTACGAATAGCCTTGATCGTAGCTGCAAAGATACTTGCTCCTCCATCTGCTAAATCATCACGCGCTACAGAAGTAACAACGACATGCTTTAAGCCCATTTGTTCAGCTGCTTCTGCTACGCGTTCTGGTTCTGCCAGATCCAACTCGGTTGGTAGACCTGTTTTAATTGCACAGAAACGACAAGCACGTGTGCAGATATCGCCTAAAATCATAAAAGTGGCGGTTCGATTCACCCAGCATTCATGTATGTTGGGACATTTTGCTTCCTCGCAAACCGTATGCAGGGTTCTCCCACGCATCATTTGCTTAATTTCACGGAAGTTGTCCAAATCTTGTCCAGATGCGAGATTTATTTTTAACCAATCTGGTTTGCGTTGTGCCATCTACCGTCACACTCCTAACATTTTTCAGTGTCTCAATTATAATTAGAATGATTATTATCTGCAACCTATTAGGTGTTACTGTTTGCTACTTTATTGTACCAGTTATGAAGCCGATGACGCGGATGATTTTTTAATTGTTCACCTAATAATAACATTTCTCTCTGTTGACAAGAAAATAAAAAAATCTGATGAGTCTCAGCTAAAGCAAGTAGGTACGCTACTGTGCTCTGCAAACGACGTTCATCATAATGCACAAAATGATCATCTAAAAAGATCGGAAGCGGCTCTTTGGCCTTACTAATTTGCAAAATAAAAGCTATTCGTTGGGCAAAATAGAGTTGATCTTGCATGCCATTGGAAAGTTTTTCCTGGTCAATAACTCGATGTAATTCAGGTTCGATCACTTTCATCGAAAATTGATTGATGGGATCAATTCGCACATCTTGGTATCGTCCCTCTGTCACATGACTCGTCACTTCTGAAGCAATCTGGCTAATGTCTGGGGAGATTTCCCTATGCCATTCCCTCATAGCTTCTTGAAGAGTGTCACGAGCGATCTGCAAACTATCTCGTCGTAATTGTACCTCTTCTACTGCCATCTCAGCCTCATCAAAGGCTGTTTTAGCTCTAGCCCATGAGCTTTGATCACGCTGTCCAATCTCTCCTCTGGCCCTAGCTATACGCTCTCTCAGAAGAACAAGTTGTTGTTCCAACTCCTTGGCTTCCTGCAAGCTTGTAGCCTGCTCGTGCTCCTTTATCTCTTTGGTTATCAACATCGCCTCTCGTATTTTTTCTGCCCAATTCAACAGAAGCGTTTGCCGTTGTTGTTCTTGTCTCTCCATATATGATGACTGTTCTACTCGTAATCTTTCCGCATGTAATTCTTCCTCTAATCGCTCAATCTCTTGTAATTGTCCTTGATTCGCGGTTAATACATGAATCTTTACTAATAAGGATTCCCGTTTATCGGTAAATTCTTCCCAATTATCTACCTGATAAACAGAAAAAATAGTAGTGAGAGTAGTAATCTGCTTTTGCTCCTGCTCAATCAGTTGCAGTAGAGCCTGTTCAGAGTGATCGAATTGCTGCTGAAGCCCTCTAATTTCTGATGGTATCTTACTTAATGAGGAAGCCTGTTCGTCTATATCTTGCGAAATATCCTCTATCTCGCGTCTACAATGCTGTAATCTGACATATTTCTCCCGTAATGTGCGAACTTGTTCTCCTGATTGAATATCCATCAGGGTAAGCCATTGCTGGACAGCCTCAGGAATTTGCAAAACTTGCGAATTCCCCAAACTATTATCAATGACTTTGAACTTATAAAGTAAATAAGAAGTCATACCAAGTAATCCAGAAAAGAGGGCTATTCCTGCACCGATCTTCCCTATATCCCAGCGCTGTTCGATTACCATCCAGATACTCCAGATAGCAGTAACGATTGCTATCTCACCACCTACCCAGACGAGAAGTGGCATTTTGGTTTTTGTTCGTGCTGTCTGTTGTTTTGACCTTTCTAGCTGTTGCTTTCGATGTTTGGCACGACGGCTACTCACTGAAACAAAAAGTTCTACTTCATCCAGCTTATTTTGTCGAAGATAGTTCTCCGCTTGTATAGCCATTAATTCATCATAATAAGCCAGTTGGGGTGATTGTTGTAGAAGCTGGATTTGTTCCTCACTTTTGTCATGAATACTTATCTTTTTTTGTAACGTAGCTTTCAACTGAGCCAACAAATTCTCCTGCTGATATCGTTGATGGCGTAAATCTTCTAGATGCTTATACATGGTACGCGCTAATTGGTAATCACGGTTCAATTGCTCTACATCTTCCTGTGCTAATTCGTCGCGTTTCACCCATTCTGCGGGTTTATCTACCGCTTCCTCTGGCTCTCCTTTTGCTCCCGTTTCAATCCGATTACTCTCATATGCATCAACTCCATCTGCATTCACCTTCTCTTGGTCTACCATCTTCTCTTGCTCTAGCTCAGCGAGTTGTTGTTGCGTGGATCGATGACACTCGATAAGCTCTGGCGTCCCATTGTATAAAGAAGGCAGTGTTTCAGTAGAGTCTGTTAACCAACGAATCAATTGAGAGCTATGCATAGTCTGATAAGTGTATGCCCACCACTCCTGCCAGATTTCCATAAAATGTTGATGATAGGCCAATCGCTTGGATAGTGTGTCATATCGTGCCTGTATTAGCTCTTCTTCCTTTTGCCAATCGATCACAGATTGGTGAAGATGCTTGTTTGTATGCCAGATTTCTTCCGCTTGTTGCAGAGCCTGATTGGCTTGCTGCCATTGACGGTTAACTTTGCCCCATAGTGTACTTTCAGCATTCTCTTTTTTCCCGATAGCACTATACTCTTGTTCTAATGTAGCTAAAACACCTTGTACTGCAGGGTCCACTTCACCTTGTTGTGCGAGATTTGGTAGTAAATGTTCCGCTGCCTGCAACCCTTCTCGTTTTATCCAAGTAATATCGGTAAATAAACTACGGTTAAGTCCGAGATGCTTCTCGATAACGTTGTATTCCCGACGCCTATCCTCTTTATATAAAGCCAAAGCCTCTGTTAATTCTGGCTCTAGATAAAGCTTCATTTGCTCACGCTCTTTATCTAGAATTCGATGTAAACGGAAGTGTTGATCTGCTAATGTATACCGCACGATCGTTTCATAAGAGGTCTGATGCCAAGGATAGTAACGGTCATATTCCTCTAAATAGCGGGAAACTTTAATAAAATCTTTTTTCATTCCATACAAACTAGCCACAAGTGCTTGTAGTAAGGTAGACTTTCCAGCCTCATTTGGGGCATAAAATAAGTTTAGACCTGGTGCAAAGGTAAAGGCTTGCTCCTGCCATTTACCAAAACCTTTAATATGTATATCATGGATGATCAACGAAACACACCTCCTATCCGCTGTAAGGCTTCTCGTTTCGCCAATTGGATTACCGCCTTCTCCCGTTCATCTGTTGTAGCCTGTTCTAAATCATTTAGCTTTTCCAACCATTTCCCAAAAACGCCACCTTTTTCTCTCACTTGCTGTTCATCTATGTCTGGATATGTCAGGTCTGTAAATTGAATAAAGAAATAGTCCTTGCACCGTGCCTTTATTATCTCTAAGGGTACATGCAGGTGACTGGCTCGCTCTCCTGCAAATGTCACATGGAGCAGGTAATCCTTATTTTCTTGAGAGAGTTCCCTCTCCACTCGCTCAACAATTGTATCCACTGTCTCTAATCCTTTAAGTGAAATAGTCATCTTTTTGATGATTCGACTTTCCACAGAAATAGGTTCTATCGTTACCACACCTGTATCAGAAATAGTTCCAAAGATGGCATACCGCTCTCCACTTTCCTTGATTGAAAGTCCTTCGGGTGAACCTGGATATGCTGCCAGCACTTGTTTGGTCTGGGGATGTAAAAATTGCATCGGTTTATGAATATGTCCAAGTGCCACATAGTTTACTCCTGTATCGGCGAGTCCTCCGATTGTCATCGGGGCATAGACAGAATGATCCATATGTTCTCCCGTAACCACGGAACCGTGAATGACCATCAGATGAAAGCGATAATCAGGTAACTTTCCAGGAAAGGTATCTAAAGGTGACGTGGTAACGTGGGCTTGTGGGAAACCCCATCCATACAGTACGCACGATTTCTCTGGATACTCATATACACCCCATTCATCTGTGAAAATATGAACATGTGCAGGCCACTCCATTGTCTGATAAAATGAACCTTCCTGCCAAGGATCGTGATTGCCTGGTGAGATGAATATAGGAATAGGAGCCATACTTTCAAACAGTTCTCGCAAAAATAATGCAGTGGCTCTCGTACCTCCATGATATTCTAATAAGTCCCCAGCAATTAGCCAAAAATCAACTTGCTTTTCTATCACTACATCACGCATTCGTCGCATGGTACGCCGAAAGTCATCCTGTCTTACTTCATAAATGGAAGATAAGTTCGTTAAAGGTGCATCCAGATGGACATCAGCAGTATGAATAAATCTGATCATATTCGCCCCTCCCGTCTATGGCTAATTTCTTCACTTTCCCACTATGTTCCTGCTTATATTACGAACATATCTTCCCTTCCGAATAAAAATACAAAAAGCACGCTTATAAGCGCGCCTTAGCCATCATCATTGCCTTTTGGTAGATTTTGCGTAACGGAGTATCATGTTCTTCCGCCAGCTTCGAGCAAATTTCAAAATCAGGAGCAATCTGGACACAATCTCCGTGATAAAAGCCTAACTTTACTTTCACTTCTCCCCATCTTGTTTTCACATCCAGTACTTGTTCGGTTAAACGGTGGCATGTAACGGGAAAATAGCGAATACCAAACGTTGTCGTCTCCTGAAACATGATACTTTTCATTATCTCCTGTTGGCTTTCATAACACATCACTTGCAACATCAGGCCCGGACGATTCTTCTTCATGGTAATCGTCATATAAGAAACGTCTTTGGCTCCAGCTGCATATAGGCTTTGCATGGTATATCCCAACCATTCTTGAGGCGTATCCTCCAGATTCGCTTGTAAGAGAATCATGGCCTGATTTTTATAGGAATTAGTTTTATTACGCCTGCTGCTGTCACCAGTTGATTTCACGCCTTCATCCATAGGGCTAATTAAAGCTATATATAAGCCTTTTCCACTCCACACCCTCTGCATCCTACCAGATGGTGGATTTGCTACAGAGAGTGCCCCCACCATTTGTAACCACCTAAGAAATTGTGGGCTACACGCTTCCCCGTCCTCTTTCCTTTGCCATTTTTTAATGTAATGACCTATTGCCAGCTTAAGCAATGTGCCATTCATCTGATCATCTTCGGGAAGGATCAAATGGCTCACCATGACTTGGCAATCTTCTGGAATTCCTATTTCTACTAGAGCATTCCAAGCATCTGTTTCCTTTATATCCCAATCACTTGTGTCAATCGATGAAACGAGCAATTTTGAAAAAGGCAGATTCTCATTTGCTTGCAGTTGCTGCCAGAGTGGTACTAGCGACGCTAGTTGATACGCTCCTTCGCCTCCGATATAAATGTAATGTCGGCTCATACTAAAACGCCTCCTTTCCCCTCACCATTTATCATAAAAGTCATTTTGACCACTCGTAACCATTACCAAAATTTATAAGCATAAATCATAATCGTATCGGTCATTCTATCATAAGGAGACTAATGGCTGGAGGGAGACGTATGCGTTTTCTACGCCTTTATTCATGTTGGATCATAGCTATTATCCTTATGGTTCCATCTCAAGGATTAGCAGCATCTATACCGACTAAGGCACCAATAACTTCCCCTGCTAAGTCAGAGTGGGATGAACGTATGGAATTATTTATTGAATACGAAGCATTATATGGAATCCCATGGAAGTATTTAGCTGCTATTGATCAGTACGAACGAACCATCAAAAAGAAACGAAAAAACAGTGAAGCAGAGTCTGAGAAAAAACGGCTCACCGCAATCAAGGTACCCACTGAATTATGGTGTGGCGTTTTTAATCCTGATTCCGAAGATCATAATTTGATTTCGATTACTTTCTTTCATGGGATCGGTTTAGATGGTTCTGGTGATGGTGTAGCTGATCAAGAAAATGACCGAGACGTATTAACTAGTCTTGTTCGTTTCCTAGGTACCTATGGCTATACCTCCGATGATTTCAAGATTGGTCTATGGAACTATTATAAGCGCGACTCGGCGGTAAGAACCATCATGCAGTTCTCACGGATCTATGAGAAATACCAAACACTTGAATTGCATGAACATGCTTTTCCTATCCCCAAACGTTTCTCTTATAGTTATCGGAGTACGTGGGGAGACCCGCGTGGCTGGGGGGGACGCCGCATTCATGAAGGCGTTGATATTTTTGCCGGATACTCTACACCGGTTATGAGTACTGGATATGGAGTCGTTGAGGTATTAGGCTGGAACCGCTATGGTGGTTGGCGTGTAGGTATTCGGGACATCGACAATATTTATCATTATTTTGCTCACTTGTCCTCCTTTAAGAAGGGTTTAAAAGAGGGTGATATTGTCGTCCCTGGCGAAGTAATCGGCTATGTTGGCAGTTCTGGTTATGGTAAGCCTGGTACCTCAGGTAAATTCCCACCCCACCTTCATTATGGAACGTATCGGGACAATGGAAATAATGAATGGGCATTTGATCCCTACCCGCTATTAAAGCGTTGGGAAATGCAGAAAAAACAGCCAAAACCTATTTACAAATAACCCTTGTTAAAATCCTTGATACGAGAAGAAGCCCCGTTGCAGGGGCTTCTGTTTTACATTTCATTTATTTTTTCTTCGGTCCACGACCTATTCTAGTCAGACTTTGACCATTTTTGCCTCTAAAATCTGAATCTGTCTTGTCCTTTTGATTACTATTTTCTAGACGACGTTTTCTTTTCCACGAGCGTATCAGGAAAAAGAGAACGATAAGAACCGTAATGACAAATACGACAACTGCCATCATTGCCTGACCTTCGGCGGTATTCACATATTCATACCAGCCCTTTACCTTATTCACCAGTTTGGTTCTGACGGGAATCGGGGCTTCACTTGTGAGAGGTAGTAATATCACTTTACCATTCGAGGTTACAATCGCTGCCTCTTCTTTAGATTCCGCCGGGACTTTTGTTTGATCACTCATTGCAGTTGTTGCCGCTAGTAACATTTCGGGCGTGTTGGCACTTATGACTAAAGCTACCTGACCTTCTTTATGTGCAAAAATCTGCTGAATGCTTGCTCCATTAACTTGCGAAGACTCAAGCACAGGAACTACATCACTGGAAAGCCCATTTGGTGTAGTATGAATCTGTAAACCCTGATCCTGCTTCCACTGATTTAGTAGCTTATTTTGCTTATTTACATCCAAGATCCATACGTGTTCACTATTTGTTTCTAATGTCTCAGGACCTTGCTTAAGTGTTACTTGTAAGTCATGAACATTCTTCATAGCCCCTGCTGTCAGTTGAGCTAGTGCTGTTAATTCAACACTGTTTGGTTCTTTTGATAACAAGGCTGTTGCTTTCACCTGATTATCCTGATCAACAAATAAATTGGGGAAATGGGAGAGTGCCGCTGTTTTCATTTGCTCATGCTTACCTACAAACTGACTTTCTGGCAAAATGCTAACAAAATGCTCCAAACGATTCGTTACTTCGTCACATCCTGTGTCTCTGATATTTAAATTGGCCTGCACCACTACGTTAATTGGTTCTCCCGTACGCAAAGTTGACGGAAAGGGAATGAATGCCTCTTTTGGCTTACCCGTTGTTCCCTCTAAAGCGATCGTATTAACCGGCACCCCATTAATCCGTACAGTAATTGAGCTTGTTTTTTTATTTACCTGCTCAGAATGTTGGTAAACAAGACGAAATCCAGCACCTTTTACATACTGCCAGTCAGGTGGGGTTGCGAATTGATAGCTAGTGGATTCACTAAAGACATTGGACAACGTTACCTGATGATACCCCAGATCCCGTAAAGTAACAGAATCACTACTAGCTTTCTGCCATGGGGCAAGCTGGGTTTGTGCTAGGTTCTCTGCCTTTCTTACCATGTTATCTGATACAGTAGCTGTGTATCCATTTATTTGCTTGGTCAATAAAGGATATCGTAATGCTTTTGCAGCTACTTGCACCTGCTGTTCTTTTTCTCCTGATACAAACAAATAGGTACGTGTGCTACTTTGATCTCCATCATAGAGTGTCATTTGATGGAGCAGTCCTTCTTGCGTTTTGTTTTTTAACAAAGGTGTAAGTTTCTTTTGCCATTCAGTTGGAAAACTACTAGCCTGGCCCACTGCTATGACATTCCGCTTGGAGGGCGCCTTTTTCCAATCATTATACCTAAGTACGCGAGCAGCCTGGCTTTCCTGAGGCACATAACTAGCAAGCGTAGCTACCACCTGATAAGCCGCTTCTAATTCCGCATCCGTTGCCTTATTTGGGACAACTATCTCCGTATTCCATGACGGACTAGCGTCGTCTCCAATGAATGACTGCGGGAAGCTCTGAATGGTTGACTTTGGATATAAAGGTTCATAGGCTACATGAATGTAACTCTTTTTATCTAACACCAGCCAGTTAGCTGGGTTTAGTCGATCCGCACAAAAATAAGGGCTTGATTGCAAATACGTTCCCACCGAGAATTGATGGAATCCCGGCGTCAAATCCTTAGCAGGAATAACTACCTTTAGGCTTCCCTGACCATTCCTTCCTTTGATCAGACGAGTCGTCCCATACGGTTTTCCATCCATGAAAAGACTTACATTAGACTCTGATATTAATGTGGGAGAATAGCGGAAATACACCTGAAATTCTGCCTGTTTAATCTCCCATTGGTCCGAGATTTTCAGGTAGTAATCATACTGGCTGTGCGTGGGATTTAAGCTCTGATCTTCCTTGGTGATAAATGTATTGCTAACATTCGCCATTGCATCTGCTTGAGTTGGAATGAAGCTCAAAACACTCAAGCTAAACAGACAAGTAATCAGAAGACATGTGACCCAACCAGGGAAAGAGAATACCTGACTGCCCGTGACGACCTGTTTCTCTTCTTTCTTCATGCACGTCATCCCCTTTCCTTTTTAAAAGCGGTCGGTCTTGTACCAGACGACTTTTTCCTGTAACAGTACGCTTTTTAGCTGAATCAACATCCCGCGAATTACTAGGAAAATCCATAATTGTGAATACGTGAAGTACATCAGCATGACAATGAATAAATTCGACCAGGTTAATTGGGTTTTCTCAATCTCTAAGGTAACCATGATCTCAACAATAAACAATAAGTAGGCTAGTACCCAGATGATAAAATAAGGACCTTCCACCGTTAAATCCACCACACCAACTAGAGACAGTACAAAAATAACGTCAGAAATGAGTACACCACATAAAAAAACAAAGTACGTAAAGAAGAAATAAAAAATATCAAACATAATCCGTTTATTTTTTAAAGAGAAAATCATTCGAATAAACTTCATGACTACGTAGCTATTACCTCTAACCCAACGTGTTCGTTGTTTTAACCAAACATTCCAAGTCTCTGGTTCCTGCTCCCACGTAACCGCGACAGGCATGAAACAGATTTTCTTTCCAGCTTCATAAATACGGATGCTAAGTTCAGTATCCTCTGCTAGTGCCTTCTCATCCCAGCTTCCAGCTTCCTCTAACACATCCCGCCAAATTACAAAGTTGGTCCCTGGAATGCTGGCGATGCCAAACAGACTCCAGCGCCCTCCCTGTACCATCCACTGAAAGTTAATCGTTTCAATATTGATAAACCTTGTAAGTAAGGTGTTTTTTGCATTAATGACCCGAAACTTACCCACAACCACCCCATAATCAGGATTGCTAACCAAGGTAGCTACCAACCTTCGCAAAGCCGTTCGTTCCGGTGTATTATCTGCATCATAAACAGCCAAAACCTCGCCTCTAGCGTGTCGCAAGCCATTATTTAATGCAGCCGATTTCCCTGTCCCTCCTTCTGGCGGATGAATGTGCAATGGTCGTAGCATCGGATATTGTTTCGCCAGACGATCCAAAATGTCGCCTGTGCGATCCGTAGAGCAGTCATTTATAACGATAACTTCAAAAGAATCTTCCGGATAATCAAAAGAGCACAGCGCTTTTACCGTTCGCTCAATCACCATTTCTTCATTATGGGCAGGAACCAGAACGCTCACAAAAGGGGGCTGTTCAGGAAATCGCAGAGTTTTGCCGATCTCATATAGCTTTTTTTCATAACGATAACCTGACATCGCTAAGATAACGTGGTACAAAAGCATGACCCAAATCATTAGCAATGAAAAGATAAAAATATGATCAGTCATTACCCTGACCCTCCCACTTCCTTACTACTTTCTTCAAACATACGCTGTGCTCTCTTTTTGCGAAGGATACTCACCTCTAGAAGGAAATACAGTACAACGCTACTCACCACAATGACAAGACCCCAGGATATATAAAAGCTAGCCTTCTGTACCCTGGTTTGTTCATCGACCTTTATTTGTTGCTGAGGCTGTATCGGGGGCCCTCTCCTTCTGGTAAGAAATAGAACAGAACTCGCATGTTTTTCAATCTAAGAATCAAATCTTTTAATTCAGCATCAGGTAAGTTGCTTGGCACTGGTAAAATCATTTGGGTATGTCGCATGATCATGGATGTCTGAACTTGTTGCAAAGCGGATGATACATACTGTCCAGGGTCCATATTAGAAATTGGCACTTTGGAGTAAAAGGCCAGTTGATTTGGTTCTTGTTCCCATAGCGGTCTTGATAAGGCAACCTTAGGCCACTCTGCCCCCAAATCGGGTAAGCCGATCGCTTGTTGAAATAAAGGAGCTGCCTCCATCGCTTGGTTCATCGATACACCTTGTTCTGGTAATTCGACAGCAACAGGCGAGATTCCAAGCTCATATAAAATCTCTTTTTTGTTGAGCAAATCTGTTGGGCTATCTGGTTGTAGAGTAACCTTGTGTCCTTTTACAACAACCTGCCCTCCTAAATCTTGTTGGATCAGCAATAATGCTTTAGCCAAATCAGGATAATGGCGTAAATCAGTCTGATTCCCACGTTCGATCGGATCTAGCGAAATACTAAAGGGAATGCCCAAATCCTTTAGTAAACGTGCCTTAGTCAGTAGCTTGTTAGGATCAGATGTAAGAGTTATCCCGTCCAAATAAACATGAAGAGAGTGTCGGGTTACTACTTTTTGCTGATAAAAATCATACAATGAATCGAGAAAGGCATAGCTTAGCTCTCCTGTTCCAACAAATTGAGCACTATAATAGAAAGGTCTGCCCTCCACTCCCAGATGATCTGCAAGTAAATAAGGTGCTTTCTGTACGCCATTTTCTATAAATGCTGTGATTGCACTCTGTTTTTCATAAGGTACAGATAACATAGGAATATCCATTAACTGATCGAGTGGGTATCTATTTCCCTTTATCGTAAACAGATGCGCCTCATCAATCATACCTGTGATTTTATAGGGAGTATGTAATGCTAAACTGGCTGGATTTCCCCCAACTACATAAACAGGAACATGACTTTTTTTCATTACTTGTTGCCATTCTTTAGTGAGCGCACCGTTTGACTGAGCACCATTCCCTACATACACAAGGCAATCAAAGCTAGACTGTGGCGGTATCTGTTGGTCGATATTAATCGGCATTACCTTCTCTTGAAATAGGGAAAGCATTAGCAAAAGTTCATTTTTTGTCGTTGTATATTCATCTGACTGATGATACAACAACCAAGTAATCCCTGTTTGTTTGTTTCCTTGATTTTTCTGTGCATTAGCAAAATCAGCATGAGTAGATAAAGCTAACATCCCTATCAATAAGAAAAACATAGCCTTTTTTATATTCTCTTGCCCTTTACCCCAGATCATAAAGAAGCTCCCGTTTGGCCACGTCATATAGCTCTTGTGGACTCTCTCCCTGATGAGGAGTTGAAGCTAAACCAAACTTTAATGTAAATGTCACTTCTTTCATCTGGTTGGCATTCACTTGCATCTGAAACGTATCAATTGTCTCCCGCAAACGGTTTTGAACAACCATGGCATTGGACGGATGAGTCTCAGGCAAAATTAAAGCAAAGCGAGCATCACCAACTCTTGCCTTCTTATCGCTTAATCGTAATGAGCTATGTAAGCCTTCCGTGAAGGCAAGTAATAATCTCCTGCCCCATTCCTGACCATATAGAATTTGGAATTGATCGTAATGCACGATTTCAATTAACATGATTGTCACTTGCTCATCCTGTGGAGTTGTCTCTGGGTCTTGTTCCTTCCAAGTGCCCACAACCAAACCGGCTCGTTGTCGCCGAATAAAATGACGGTATTCTCGTTGAATCTCTTCCTCCAGATCAAAGAAAAAGCGTTTTTCCGTCGCTAATCCCGTAATGGGGTCTACCATCATCAGTTCATCAACAGATCGGTACATATGTCGATACTCCGCATACATGCTGCGAACCTTTTCTCCTAAAACGCCTCCCGTGTAAGCCGCTAATGGAAATAACACAAACCAAGATAATTCCAATAAAGTAAATCTAGCGTTCTCCATAAATACAAAAAAACGGACTAGATGGAGTGTTCCAAATGTAAAAATCACACCTAGACTAAGCAATAGACCCAGCACTCGATTTTTCGTATAGCTAATCACCAGCAAGAGGACCGTGCATCCGAACCAGACATAAGTGTATGAATCATCGTCTTGCATGGTGACAAATTGAGCAACAAATAGCACGAGCAAAGCTAGTATCAAATAAGGCTCCAGCATGAAAAAACTCATGTATTTTTGACTTCTTTTCATTCGCTCTTCCCTCCTCCTATCCTCATAGCTAGTAAACTTTCTAGTTGATCAAAGGAAAAGGCCTGCAGCCTGTACACATCCAGATATCCTCCCTCAAATTGCACCGCTTTTTGTCTGATATCGGCTGGAGCATCTTGATAGGATTGGCTGGATACTTGTAGTTCCTCTAACCGAGTAAGACACTGCCTAGCTAAGCTAATTTGATCACTTTCTATGAACAACATGGCAGCTAAAGCATAAACAGCAGGCGATTCCATATCGGTCTTCATTTTTCCACTCTGTTTATCAGCCGTAGCAAATAACTTCCCTGTTTTCTGTAGGCTATCTGCTAAACGCTTGCGCATTGAGTCAGTTGGAATACCTGCCTGTTCAGCATACAGAGCTGTAATAATCTGTTCACTCATATTGGTTGAGACAGCAGTTGTCAGTAATGCCGGATCTTGAACATACCTACTCTCTTTAGGCAGGTACGCAAGTGCATACAGTCCATTCGGTTGTTCAGCTTGCTCTAAAATTCTTTTCATCTGTTCGTATATGGGTAAATATTCTGGAATTTTTTCTGCTAGCTTTTGTAGGGCAGATAAATTGGCATACCGAACTTGTACAGTTGGAGCCACTTGCCGTTTTTTCTCATCAGCATAATCAAACAGCCATTTTCCATCGGTATTAGTAGCAAGAAGTCCTTTTGCGAGGCGTAATCCTAAGTTAAAGGCTTGCTCATTGTTAAATATCCGCGCTCCATCCCATAAAGCTTCAATGATTCGTAAATCATCCACGCTACTATTCACCGTATGATGACTTGTACTTGGGTAAATCCATGCGATGAAATCTCCTTCCACGAATCGATGTTGCAATAAGTTCAACTGCTGTATAAATAATTCTTCATTGTGGGAACTAACAGCATATTTTAGCAATAACCCCACTGATTCCGAGAGAACAGCATGACCCTTCGTTTTATCTGAGTTATCTAGATAATTGGTATAAATGCCACCTTCTGGATTAACCATATGCGTCCTGATGAAATGAAATAATTTCTGTTCTGCTTCGCTACCGTAAGTTGGGGGCTCAGCAAGTGTGATCGGTGTAATACTCTCATCCTTTTGATTGATTCGTCCTACACAAAAGGCAACGATAAGAACCAAAACCACTAAAGTAATTACCACAATTGCCCTTTTGCTTAACACCTTTATTCCCATGGTTTTATCTCGACCACTTTCCGTTTTGACCTACCTTTTTACGTTTACATATTTGAATAAAATCTCGGAAGCCGGCTATAAGTGAAAAAAATAACATTTATATTCATTAGTATAAATGTTACAAAGTATATTAATCTTACTGTTTGAATATAGCCTCTGCAACTGATTCAGCTGATTTGGGTAAGAGTAAATGTTGGTAATAATCTGATCAGATCAAGGTTGTATGAAATACGGGATATACTAGAGGTATCTGCGAGAATGGAACAAAGGAGGGTATCACGTTGAAAATCTATTTAATCGAAAATGGAACCATGACATCTACCGAAGACATAGAACAGACAATACATCCACCTGCTAATGGATTCTATTGGATACAAGCTCGTTTATTTGATCTGGATATCTTGCAATCCTTGTTTCATTTACATCCATTAGCTATTGAGGATTGCATTGATGAAGAGGAACAACGTCCCAAACTCGAAGTTTATCAGGACCATTACTTTATGGTTAGCAATAGCATTCAGTTTCATAATGAGGATATTTTTCTGCGGGAAGTGAATATCTTTCTTGGAAAGCATTATATCATTACGGTCAGTAAATTTGAAATAGATGAGATACGCATTTTTCCCTCCATTATTCGTGAGGAAGAAATTCATTCACCCGATTCCTTCTTGTATTATTTCATGGATCAGCTCATAGAAAGCTACTTTGATGTGATGGAAGAAATTCAAGATCTTATTGAAAATTTGGAGGAACAAGTTTTACTCAAGGCGAAAAACTCTCATCTTTCCCAAATTGTTGGTTTACGCCGAGAAATTCTCTATGCAAAAAAGATAATGGCACCACAACGCGATCTAATTTATGCCCTTCAAACAATGGATTTAGCACTTATCTCTCCAAACTTACGCAAATATTTCATTGATATTCATGAGAATGCCGTGAAGATTGTGGAGAATTTTGAAACATTTCGAGAGTTAATTGGTAACGTTCGTGAAGCCTATCAATCATCTGTTTCTAATCGAACCAATGAGATCATGCGCATTTTTACAGCGTTGACCACTATTTTCATGCCCTTAACAGTTGTGACAGGTATTTATGGAATGAACTTCGATTTAATGCCAGAACTACATACCCGCTATGGTTATTTTCTCGTCTTGTTTATCATGGTCACACTAGCTACTACAATGTATGCTATTTTTAAAAGAAATGATTGGTTATGAATGGAAAAAAGCCTATAATATAGGAGTGAAGGCTTCTAGAGAGAATGAAGCTTGACTTGTATTTTTCAGTAAATGAAAGGGTTCTCTTAATCTTTTTTGACATTTTTTCTTTCCTCACATTACTTTACTATTGAGTCAATTTATAGTTGAAAGGAGAATAGGGATGTCAGATCTACGTACTTTTCGCGTTGTCATTGTAGGCGGGGGAAGCGCAGGAATTATGGTTGCTGCCAGATTATTGCGAGCACGCCCCTCCCTACATGGAAACATCGCGATCTTTGATCCTTCCGAGAAGCACTACTACCAGCCCTTGTGGACTCTGGTAGGGGCTGGTGTTGTATCAAAGGAATCGTCGGAAAAAGAGGAAGCCTCGCAGATTCCTAAGGGTGCGCTATGGATCAAAGAAGCTATAGAATCGTTTCTGCCTGAAATGCATCAGGTGCGTACATCTCGTGGAGAAATGATCCAGTATGAGTATTTGGTCGTGGCCGCAGGAATTGAAATTGGATGGGATAAAATTAAAGGACTACCTGAGACAATTGGAAACGGCGGCGTTTGCAGTAACTATTCTTATGAATATGTTTCCTACACATGGGAATGTCTCCGTACTTTTTCAGGAGGTAATGCGATTTTCACTCAACCAAATACACCGATTAAGTGCGGGGGTGCTCCTCAGAAAATCATGTATTTAGCTGACGATCATATGCGAAAGACAAAAGTTCGCTCTCATTCTCAAATCATCTACGCTTCGGCTAATGCCGGAATTTTTGCAGTCAAAAAATATGCAGATGCCTTACAATACGTTATTAATAGAAAGAATATTCATACCAACTTTAGATGGAATTTGATAGAGATTCTACCAGAAAAGAAAGAAGCTATATTTGTTCATCTTGATACAAATCAGACACATACCCTTTCTTATGACATGTTGCACGTGGTACCACCTATGTTTGCTCCCCGTTGTATTCGAGATAGTCCCTTAGCTGATGTAGCTGGTTGGGTAGAGATTGATGCGACCACTCTTCAACATACACGCTACCCTCGCATTTTTTCTCTAGGAGATTGTAGTAACCTCCCTACTTCTAAGACCGGAGCAGCCATTCGAAAACAAGCACCTGTACTCGTTAGCAATCTATTGGCTTTCATGGACCAGCAATCCTTATCCGCTCGATACGATGGATATACGTCTTGCCCCATAGTAACAGGCTACAATCGTTTAATCTTGGCGGAATTCGATTACAAGTTAGAACCGCGCGAAACGTTTCCCTTTGACCAATCAAAAGAGCGGTATAGCATGTATCGAGTAAAAAAAGATTTACTTCCTTTCCTCTACTGGCAAGGAATGATGAAGGGGCGCATATAACCTTTGTTCTATCCATTTTATGAAAAATTAAAGGAGGAACGATTACCATGTTATTACGTTACTTTTATAATGAACAGTTAGCTCAAGCTTCCTATCTCGTCGGCTGTCAACGAACTGGTGAAGCCGTTGTCATTGATCCCCAAAGAGACATTACAGCTTATCTGCGTATTGCACAACAAGAAGGGTTACGCATAGTGGGAGCTTTGGAGACTCATATTCATGCTGACTTTGTATCAGGAGCAAGAGAGCTCGCCCATCAAGCACAAGCTACCCTCTATCTATCAGGAGAAGGTGGCCCTGATTGGCAATATGAGTCACCTGATAGTGTTACGCATCAGATTATCTATAACGGCGATACTTTATCTGTGGGTAACCTTCGTCTAGAAGTCATGCATACCCCCGGGCACACACCGGAAAGTCTGTCTTTTTTGTTGCAGGACTATGGCATAGCAGGACCTCAACCGATAGGAATTTTTACAGGGGATTTTGTGTTTGTTGGTGACGTAGGACGTCCTGACCTGCTAGAAAAAGCGGCTGGTCAAATGGGAACTGCTGAGGTAGGGGCACGTCAAATGTACCAATCTCTTCAACGTTTTAAAGAATGGGAGGATTATCTACAAATCTGGCCAGGACATGGAGCGGGAAGTGCATGTGGAAAAGCGCTAGGAGCGATTCCTTCTTCTACGGTGGGTTATGAAAAGCGCTATAACCCTGCTCTATCTTTCACAGATGAGGGTAGGTTCGTCACTTGGTTACTAGACGGTCAGCCAGAGCCTCCTCGCTATTTTGCTCGCATGAAAAAAGTAAATAAAAAAGGGGCGCCATTGATAGCTGATATAGCTCAACCTAAAGAGTTACAGATGAATCCAGATGTACTACAAGACCTACTAGCTAGCGAAGCAATCCTGCTTGATACTCGTCCAGCCCAAGCGTTTGCCCAAAAACATTTGAGAGGCTCTCTATCTATTCCACATCAGCGTAGCTTCTGCACATGGGCAGGATGGTTGATTGACGAAAAAGCTCCCTTATTTGTCCTCGGCAAAAAAGAGGATCACCAACAAATTTTACATGACCTCCAGGCAGTTGGAATTGATCATGTCTTAGCAATAGGAGATAGTGAACCAATTCAAAAAAACAACGATCTGTCTTCCCTGTTGAAAGACATGCAGGAGATGGATGTTGTTACGGCCACTCCCCTTGTCTATCAGCAAGACGTCACCTTGCTCGATGTACGCAATCCTTCAGAATGGCTTGAGGGCCATCTCCCACATGCTGTTCATGTCCCGCTCGGCTCCCTACAGGAACGACTAGGTGTCATTTCCAAAGGTAAACCTATACTTGTCCAATGCCGTTCTGGTGCTCGATCTGCAATCGCCGTCAGCCTTTTAGAATCTAAAGGCTTTGAAAACCTAATTAATTTAAAAGGTGGCATCCTCGCATGGGAACAAGCTGGACTTGAGACGAGAATAAGCGAAAATAATCTATTTATCCAAGAGGTTCACAATCTGAAATGACTAAACTTAGTTCCGTAGTGAGATCCACCTCAAATGGATTTACTTTTTCGTGAGCCTCGTTTGCTAGTATCCGTACAATCGGTCTAGAGGGAAGTCCTGGATTATTTTTAATGATTACACCAGAAACACCTGAGCTTAACGTTACACCCAACCCAACTGGATAAACGGAGATTGAATTGCGGAATTCTTCTAACACATTTTTACAAAATTGTGTTCCTGATCCTGCAAATAACAGCTCCGTAGCATCATGTGGCAACATAGGACTACGATAAACACGATGACTGGTTAAAGCGTCAAACACATCGCATACAGCTAGAATTTTTGCATAAGGATGAATCTCCATATCTTTTAGTTGACGGGGGTAGCCGCTCCCGTCTATTCTTTCATGATGCTGGTATGCACAGTGAGCAGTCAGCAACGGAATTCCTATTTGCTTCCTCAACAATTCAAATCCGATTTCCGTATGCTGCTTAACAATTTCATACTCCTCATCTGTCAAGCGTCCGGGCTTATTCAATATTTCAGGCGGTATCAACATTTTACCTACATCATGTAACATAGCACCCAAAGCTAAATCCCCGATCTCCTTATCGTTTAAACCCATTTTTAATCCGACCAATACGGTATAAATTGTCACGTTAAAGGAATGGACAAACACATAAGAATCAACACCACACACCGTTCCCAGCAAATTCATTGCAGAATGATTGTTTTTTAATTCATGGATAAGATTAGTTAGTACACTTTTAACACGCAATCCCATTTTTTCTGCCGCAAATACTTGTCTGAATCTTTTGGGATCATCTCGGAAGGTTTCAAACGATGTATGAATAAAACCCATCGCTTCCTGTCGTGTTTGCTCGGAGATAATATCGTCGATGAAAATATCAGCCGTTTCTTCATCCTCAATATAAATTGAATGTATATTCATTTCAGCTAGTCGTTCAATCATTCTCTTGGTTAAAGTTACGCCGTTTCCCACCAGGATTGTGCCATTACTGTTGTAAATGCTTCGTGCAAGCTTCATACCAGTTTCACAGCGGGTGATGGACAATAATCGCATTAGTTTTTCCAGGCCTTTCCTATTTCTACATCCATTATACCTATTAGTAATTTCGTCAAAAAGGGGGTTTTGTTTAAGTATACGAATAAAAAACTTTGTTTATCTAAAAAAGAGAAGTCTTGCTAAGACCTACTAGTTGTCCACCATTGGAAACCCCCTAGCTCCACAGGCACTTAGGAGGTCCTTTACGTTTACATTCGTCTTTGTTGAGATAGCATGAGTTCAATTGCATCGCTACCTTTTGTACCTACCTCTATTCCCAAAGGCAATGAGCCATATGTCACCGATTCCAAAGGGGCGTCCAACAATTCTTGTATCGTTTTCACACCCGTTGCACGTCCTGCAATAATTTCGCGATGAGCCAGCTTCTCATTTAATAAACCAACATCAAGCGCGCCACACATGATATATCCAATGTCAGTCGTTACAACGAGCAACGTCGTTTTTGGCAAATGAACTGTAATTGCCTGAGCTACACCTGCTTTAAAGTAGATGGGTTTCATTTCAATCATCATACCCCTCCTTTCTTTTTACGATATGAGAAAAAGGGAGAAGGGGTGTGTTTTTTTATCAAAACGTAATCCTACTTGCTAAGAGACAAATGCCTTATAAATCATTTGAACAGCAATCGCCAAAATCATAATTCTTAAAAGAAGTATAAGGGTCTTTCCTTTCAATTTATTAGCAACGATAGCACCTAGCGTTCCCCCAATCCATGCTCCTGGAGCCAGACCAAACACATACAACCACTGGATATGATCGTTAATAATATTGGTCGTTGAACCAACAACAGAGGATAAAAAGATAATACACATAGAGGTTGCGGTAGCCATATGCGCAGGGAAACGATACAGGACTATGAGTGCTGGCACCATCAGAATCCCTCCACCTACACCAAATAATGAGGAAATGATACCGACGAAAAAGGCAATAATGATAGCAGATGTACGGTTATACCCATACGTTTGTTGCTCACCATGATCATCTATATAGGTCTTGACGATCTTCCACTGATTGGCTCTTGGCTTGAATTTATCTTTGACCATTAACAAAATAAACATAGATATCTGAAACAAACCAAACAATAGATAAAAAGAATCACTATTTAGCCACTTGTTGACGTAAACTCCAGCAATAGCACCCGGTGCACTACCGATAAAAAATAGTACTGCCGCTTGCACGTCCACTTTTTTTTGCTTCATAAAGCTAATGCTTGAGGACAGAGCTGTTACCGCAATAACTAACAATGAGGTACCGCTCGCAATCTGTGGGGTAATGCTGCCTGGTTCATACACGTTACCAAAATAAAGTAAGGCAGGAACGAAAAACATCCCTCCACCAATACCAACCATACTACCCATCACACCTGCAAACAGACCGATAAACACAAATAAAATAATAATGAATGCAATTGACATGATCTAGGCCTCTTTCTGGGCGTGAAAACGCCATAAAGTTATTAAAAAAGTTCTAGTTGTCGAGGATTCAAGCCATCTGGATCAATATCCAATAGTTGCATCATCCGTTTGGCGTTCGCTACAGCATCGCCACCCGAATTATTGTTAAATAGAACTATGACACGTTCCGTTTGCTGACTTAACTCCAGTAATCTAGGTTTCCATTCTTGTAATTCTTCCTCACTATATCGGTACAAATACCTAACATCTCGCCAATTCGGCGCACCTGTATCACGCCAACCTGCTTTATTTCTGCCATGAAAACGAACTAAGGCCTGTTTAGGCGAGCTAACCGCTGTAACAATAGGCACCGATCCCGAACCTGCTTGCGGCTCATCACAGACAACATGCACAGCACCCACATTTTGCAGAAAGGTTAATGTCTTTTCTCTCCACGTAGATTCAAACCAGCTTTGATGACGAAATTCGACAGAAACAGAGTAACGCGAAAAATATTGCACACAATACTGAACGTATTGCACATGCTCACGTTTACAGTCAAACCAAGGTGGGAATTGAAACAGTAAGGTTTCCAATTTCCCTGCTTCTACAAGTGGCTGAATGCTATTTTCAAAACTCTTATATAATTCTAGCTTTTCCTCACGCTCGATGTGACGCTGATGACCGGTTAACCCCTGATGCGGCTTTACAATAAAGCGAAACGCATCAGGGGTTTCCTTTGCCCACGTCACATAATTCTTTTGTGGTAGAATAGCGTAAAATGAGCTATCCAGCTCTACAATGGGAAAATGGCTGGCGTAAACAGACAACTTATCTTTGGCTTTAACGCCTTGTGTGTATAAATCATCATGATCTCCCCAGCCGCATACGCCAATTTGAATGTTTTGGTTTTTGCTCAAGAGAAAACCTTCTTTCACTTTTATCTCAAAGGAGAAATAATAGATATGAACCAGACCCTATTTGGCTCCCCTTTTGCTCATGTTGACCAACCAATTATCATTTCAAAGACACTTGTGTCCCAGTTAATTGTAGTAGCACAAAAGCAGCTACCATACGAGTTCACGGCATTACTAGGCGGTCATAAAAACATCATTACTTCATTTTACCCAGCTACTTCGGAAGTTGCTTCAACAGATACCTTTTTGTTAAGTCCTTCTACCTTTTTTCAAGTCATGAATCAGATAAAAGAACAACAAGAAAGCTGGCTTGGTGTTTTACATACACACCCGCTCTCCCCAGCTGTCCCTTCCTCCCTAGATATACATGGATGGCATTATCCTGACCTTTGCTACTGGATTTTATCATTTGCTTCAAAGAAGCCTGATCTAGCTTTATATCAAATCAGACAGGGGCATGCACAAAAGCACTCGTACCAAATAAGCTAAACAACCTCTGACACTGTCCATCTTCTCATTGATCTTTTGACTCGAAAAACTTTTCGCTTTTTTCCTCGGTTATTCTGACCATCAGAAAATTCGCTCCATAATAGTTTACTCCTTTTTTCGACAATCCTCAAATCCTAGGCGATACATAACCAAGCCTGGAGATGAGCAAAATATCAATAGATTTTTGGAAATGGCTCCATTAAGTAAATACTCTAACAATTGACGTTTGACTATTTGTCTGATAAAATTTCATCGTTTGCCCAATTGAAACAAAACTTAGCAGAGACATAAGGGAGGATTTTTCATCATGAAGAAGCTTTATACGATCCTCGGTGCCAGTCTTTTGACTTTCTCACTCGCTTTAAGCGGCTGTGGAACAAAAGCTCCTGAATCCGGGAACGCATCTGGAGAAGCAAAAAAACATTTGAAAATAGGAATGGTTACTGCAACAGGTACCGTTAACGATAATTCCTTTAACCAGATGACATGGGAAAGCTTACAAAAGTTTGGAATAGACACTGGTGCAGAGGTTCAATACCTGCAATCTGCAAGTGACAGTGACATCATCCCGAACTTGAATCAATTTATTAAAGATAAATGGGACTTAACTTTTGGTGTCGGCTTCTTAATGTCTGAACAAGTTCAAAAAGTAGCAAAAGATAACCCTGAGGCAAAAATTGCAATCATTGACTCTGTTGTTGACGCACCAAATGTAACATCTATCGTGTTCAAGGAGCATGAAGGGTCTTACCTTGCTGGTGTAGCAGCTGCACTAAGTAGTAAAACGGGCAAAATTGGTTTCCTTGGCGGTATTGAAATGCCTGTAATCAAGCGCTTTGAAGCAGGATTCACTGCAGGAGCAAAGGCAGCTAAACCAGATATTAAAATTGTTCCTATTTACACAGGTGCATTTGATAAACCTGACCTTGGTAAATCTACTGCTTCTACTATGTTTAACCAAGGTGTGGACATTGTGTTCCATGCAGCAAGCTCCACTGGGGATGGTCTGTTTAACGAAGCAAAAGACCGTCATGCCAAAGGCGAAAACGTATGGGTTATCGGTGTAGATATGGATCAAGCAAAAGTATTCGGTGAAGATATCACAATGACATCTATGGTAAAACGTGTTGATGAAGCTACTTACCGTGTATCCACTGATTTGTTAAATGGTAAATTTGATGGTGGAAAAGCTGTATCTCTTGGTTTAAAAGAGAACGGTGTAGGACTAGCTGAATCCACAAAGAAAAACATCTCTGATGATGTTTGGAAAAAAATTGAAGAATTTAAACAAAAAATCATTAATGGTGAAATTACAGTACCAGACAAAATGTAAAACCTTTGAATAAAAACGGCATTTCTGTCAGCTTTCTGCTGCGGCAATGCCGTTCTTTACTCATTTACCTGGAGGTACAAACAACATGAAAAAATTAGTTAGCCGCGCTCTACCACTTTTATTAGTATTACCCTTGACCCTAAGTGGTTGTGGTAAACAACAACCAGCAACACCTGCTGGAGATGCTAAAAGCAATGTAAAAATCGGTATGGTAACCTCTGTAGGTACCGTAAATGACAACTCCTTTAACCAAGGTACTTGGGAAGGCTTGCAAAAGGTAAACGAGGATAAAGGTGCTGAAGTACAGTATCTACAATCCAGCTCAGATGCGGATATTATTCCAAACTTAAACCAATTTGTAAAAGAGAAATGGGATTTAACATTTGGTATTGGTTTCCCGATCATGGAACATGTGCAAAAAGTAGCAAAAGAAAATCCTGAGGCGAAACTTGTTGTTATCGATACAGTCGTAGAAGCTCCAAACGTTACTTCTGTTGTGTTTAAAGAAGAAGAAGGCTCCTTTCTAGCTGGAGTCGTAGCTGCGCTAACATCGAAAACAAAGAAAGTCGGCTTTGTTGGCGGTATTGAGATCCCTGTTACCAAGCGCTTTGAAAAAGGCTTCCTAGCTGGTGTAAAAGCGGCTGACCCTACCGTAGAAGTGAAAACGATCTACACTGGTGCATTCGATAAGCCTGATGATGGTAAATCTGCTGCATCCACAATGTACAGCCAAGGCGCTGATATCTTGTATCATGCCGCTGGTGCAACAGGAGACGGGGTATTTAATGAAGCAAAAGCACGTAAAGGCAAGGGTGAAAACGTATGGGTTATTGGCGTTGACATGGACCAATCTCTTGTTTTCGGAAATGACGTTACGCTTACATCTATGATGAAACGTGTAGACGAAGCAGCTTATCTAGTCGCTACCAATTACATCAATGGCACATTTGAAGGTGGTAAAATCCTTTCCCTTGGTTTGAAAGAAAATGGTGTAGGTTTATCTGAATCTTCCCGTAAAAACATTTCCGAGGATGTTTGGAAAAAGGTAGAAGAGTTCCGTAACAAAATTGTTAGCGGTGAAATTAAGATTCAATAGTGTAGTTGACTATTCTTATACAACAGATATCTTGCTATATCGTCACTAATTACATGTGATAAAAAGCTCTCTTTCTGTGCGTCATACACACATGAAAGAGAGCTTTTTCTTTTTCATTATAGGAGCTAATATAAGCATGTCTACTTCATTAGCTTTGCTACTGTTTTTATCAGCTCATCAATAACTTCGTGGTCACCTTCCTGAATACGTTCAACCACACAGCTTTTCATATGACCTTCTAGAAGCATTTTTCCTACCGAGTTAAGAGCAGACTGAACAGCAGCTATCTGGTTTAATACATCGTCACAATAGACATCTTTTTCAATCATACCTTTAATCCCACGAACCTGTCCCTCTATGCGATTCAAGCGTGATTGTAGATTACCTTTTAGCTTTTCGGAATGATGACTACTCCGCTCTTGGCAACATCCTTTTTCCTTTTCATCAGATAGAAGATGTTGATTATCTTCCTCCATTTCATTCCCACCTTTTCTCTTTTATGCCTCATTCAGCTTTATTCTACATCATATCCTTGATCATCAATTGCTTCTTTTATCTCTTCTACTGTGATTTTTGCAGGGTCAAAGGCTACATCTACCTCTGCTTCAGACAGCTTGACCTTTACAGAGGATACACCGTCCAATTTACCAACAGCTTTTTCTATCGCTTGCACACAATGATTGCAGGACATACCTTGTACTTGTAGTATTATATTTTCCATCTTTCTCAAACTCCCTTCAATTTGTCATTTCCGATGTTATTCTTCTATATAATACTATACCCCCCTAATGTATGTAAAGGGTATTGCCTTCTTCCTAGATTCTATTATACATAATAAAACCCTCCTACCTCAACAAACGCGGTAGAAGGGTCACTACAGCCATTCAATCTACTAAGAAACCATTATTACTCATTACGTCTCAAAAATCGCTCACTACTATTTCTCTTGCAACTGCTCATTCGTTAAATTAACCACAGGCGTTCCTTGCTTCACCTCTTCATGAGTAGCGGCTACTTCTGCTGGGGCTGTTTTCCCCTTCTTCATGAAGCTTTCAATCATCTCATTCATATCTAGACCTGAAACATCCTTTAACATCTCAGGTAACTGAGTCATTAACTTAGTGACATTGGTACTTAAACGATTCACACCGTCCCCTTGGCCACCGCCAGTATCAATAATCGTTACCTTATCAATAGCTTTCATTGGCTCTGCAACTTTCTCTGCCAATTCAGGCAACATCTTCACAACAATATCTAATACAGCCGCTTGACCGAACCTTTCGTAAGCTTCTGCCAGCTTGCGCTTCCCTTCCGCTTCTGCTTCCAGCTTGAGTTGAGTTACTTCCGCTTCAGCCGTACCACGTGCTCTTTCTGCATCAGCATAAGCAAGACCTTCTAGGCGCTTTTGTTCTGCTTGTGCCTTCGCCTCCGCTTCAATGCTATATTTCTTAGCATCGGCTTCCCGCATTGTCTTCGCCTTTTCTGCTTCAGCCGCTTGCTCTACAGCATAGCGATCGGCATCTGCTTTTTTCTTTACTTCTGCATCGTACTGACGCTCTCTACGCAGGATTTCTTTCCCTTCCAGCTCAATCTCTTTCTCACGACGTACAATGTCGACTGTCATTTCCTCTTGGGTAACCTGTTGTTTCATTTTAGCCTGTTGCAACGAGTAAGCCTGATCTGCTGTAGCACGTGCTCTATCTTGTTCTTGTTTAAACTCAGAAATTTTGAGCTCTTTTTCTTTCTCGGCTTCAGCAATGTTGGTCTCTTTCAATAATTCGGCCTTTTTAGCATGCTCTTCTGCTTGAGCCTGCTTGATGCGTGACTCTTTATCAGCTTCCGCTTGAGAAATGCTCGCATCTCTTTTAACTGCTGCGATTTGTGGAATACCTAACGCGGCCAAATATCCATTTTTATCACGAACATCTTTAATCGTAAAACTAACGACAGCCAAGCCCATCTTTTTCAAATCTTTAGCCGCCACTGCCTGTACCTCTTGAGCGAAACGCTCCCGATTCTTATAGATTTCTTCAACTGTCATGCTTCCTAAGATGGCACGTAGATATCCTTCTAGAACCTCTTGAGCTTCTGCACGTAACGCTTCGTCTGGCTTACCCATGAATTGCTCTGCCGCTGTAGCAATGTCCTCAATGGAGCCACCTACTTTAATGATTGCCACACCGTCGGCCATAACTGGTACACCGTGCTCTGTGTAAACTTCTGGCGTAGATACGTCCAATTTATGTGATAATAAGCTGATAAAGTTCGCTTGCTGGAAAATTGGTAGGACAAACGTACCCCCACCTCGTACAATTTTGATCTTGTTACCTGATTCATCTGTTAATACGTTCTTACTCCCAAGTGCACTTCCTGTTACAATCATGGCTTCGTCTGCGCCTACCGTCTTGTATCTTGCCCAAAATGCAATACCAATGATTACAAAGACAGCGACCACAGCAATAATGGGCCCAAGCACAATGATGTCAAAATCCATCAGCAATCATCCTTCCTATATGTATTCATCTAGCATTTATTCAAAGGGAATCACTTGTAGAACATGATCCTCTACTTTGACGACTACGACACGGGAGCCCTGAGGAATAACAATCTGATCTTGACTGGAAGCGATTTGGTTACTAGTACCACTTAACATTTTAATAATAATTTCACCATATCCACTTGCAGGAATTGTTGTAATCACTTCTCCAATTTGTCCTTCCAGCTGTTTAATAGAGTAACCGGTAGAATTTTCAGCATTTTTCATTGGACGAATCCAGATAAAATAACCTGCTACAGCTAAGAATAGACCGCAACCAACTGAAAGCAATATCACACTTGCCATAGATAATAACGTAAAACGATGTAGAAGAAACCCACAAGCGCCAAAGGCTGTAGTGAAGCTAACGACACAGACAGGTTGAAATACAGGACTCTCAAAACCACCTGTTAGTGCGTGACTATGGTCCACAAATAGAAGCACAACAGCAAACAAAAAACCAAGTCCCACACAACTAAGAAAAATAATATCCCATGTCCCCATGTAAACACCTCATCCTAGAATTGAGTCAAGTGCGTAAAAGGGTGCTATAATTTTACCTTGCACTTGGTTATACGTATCGGAAAGCAATCGGTTTCATAATTTCCAGCCAATTTCCAATCAAATTTTTTCCTTTTTAAGTCTTTAGTGGGGCATCCTTGTACTTCTACTACCTCTACAACATTTTATACTCTCTGATCGTATAAAAAAAGCCTCTGAATCATCCCTTTTAGATGACAGAGGCTCGATTCCATTCTAAAGTGTTTACATCATTCTCCATGAAGATGGCTTCCAGCTCAGGCCATCCGTTTTGCTTGACAAAATCAGCCTCTGAGCGCCATAAGGGAACGAGCATGAATATGCTAACAAGCTTTTTCCCATTTGTAAAATGTGCAAAACCTTCAGGTTCAAAAACTGGCGATAAACAAATGACATGTGTAAAACCATGATGTGCCCCAAACGGACGACAACAAGGGAAGAGTTGCCCAAAGCTAGAACTACCTAGCTCTAGCGCTTGCTCTATAATCTGTTCAATAAGTATTGGCAATTCCTGTTGCTTTTCATAAGTGCTAATCATATATTCTGCGCCATTCTTTTCAGCGCAACCACAAGTAGCGTAAGTGAACCATCCACGCTTACGATTACATGCGTACAGAAGCACCGTTACCTCATCTTTATTTTCATGGGCTGAAAACTTGGCAACTGGTTCATCAAAAAAGAACATTTGATAATGAGACTTGATCCATTTTCGCAAGCTTACGTCTGCTTGCTTATTTTTCTGTTCGCCTTTATAACTATCGGGATACCTATGCTCCTTCAGCTGTTGTGTAGATTCGGGCTGAGGTTGACGTTCAGCCACTGCAACTGCCTGCTCGACCACACCGGTCCATACTTTCAGCATCTCCGGCTGCTTCGCACGTTCTTTCTTCTTAGATAAGGTATAGAGGAAGAAAAGCAGCAGCAGAAACGAGATCATAAGTAAAAGCATTTTAAATAAAAACATCTGCAAGCTCCTTTCAAAGTAATTATCCTCCTTATATAAGCCTATGCCAAATAATAAATACATTTCCAAAAGAATTTTTTATTCATCAAAAAACCCCTTGTTTTCAAGTCTCCTTGAATAACAAAGGGTTTTAATAGTAGCAGTTATATGTCTTTAAAATAAGATGGGGCGATCGATGGGAATCGAACCCACGAGTGTCGGAGCCACAATCCGATGCGTTAACCACTTCGCCACGACCGCCACGTATGAAAAATAGGTAAAATGGCGGACAGAGTGGGATTTGAACCCACGAGACGGGTCGACCCCGCCTACACGATTTCCAATCGTGCTCCTTCGGCCACTCGGACACCTGTCCATGTGTTTCATACAAGAATTAATATAGCAGATTTATTTTAAAAATACAAGGGTTTTTTATTATATTACTTAAAAAATAGAATAAGCGATCACCAGTCGCAGTAATCGCTTATTTTTCTATTTATTCTGATCTTTCTTTCGGAAAAACAAGTCTAATTACTTGGTATATCAGCAATTGCGGAAAAGCGTATAGCCCAGAAAGTATCAGTGCGACCATTTCTGCTGTCAATGGTTTAAAGTAAGCGTCACTTTCACCCAAAACATAGTGAGCAGAAATTAGGGTTACGATCACCGAAATAGCAATTCCCCCCAGCATATATCTGAATCGATTAACACACAAAGGTAATAAAATCATGGACACCAGATACATCCAAGCACTACCTTGTTTGTAATCCAAATACATGGTGAGAAATATAAGCGGGGAACAAAGAATAATTGCTAATAGATTCCATATGGAAGATTGGATGAATCTCATGCTAACCAACACCTTGCTATTAACACTTTTTCAATATTCTACCATATTATTCCGGAATTCACTAGCAGATTAACAGTTCTATTACTTTATGGATTAGCCGAGAACACTCGTGATTTTAATCATGAGTGTTCTCGGCTTCGGACAAAGCGTGTCTTCTGACACGTTAATTGTCCGACTACTTCTTTGAATAACTAACAAGAACAGGTATACTAATCTTGTATAGATTGCTCATTGAAAACTGAATGTATGGGGTTGCCATAAGGAATGCTTTGTGGCGTAAAACATTCAAGCACCTTCGTCCTCTCTGACCGAAAAGCGAAAACCAAGCAGTAGGTCAGAGAGAAGAGTCCAACGTACACTTTTTTTCAATAACCGTAGGGACTACGGGGATAGCCTGCTAATTCTCACTTCGTTGGATGTGATAGCGCAGGAATCTCGTGGCTTTAGCCATGAGAGGTTCAAATTTAAGGCAGGGTAAGCTAGCTAAGAGGATTAAAAAAACAGTGACCAGAATCGATCACTGTCTAAGTAAATCAATCTTGTGTAAATTGAACTTGCACCAGTCTGCCTTCTTCATCGAAAACGATTTCTACGCTCGAATGACTGTTCAGGCTGTGAAACGTAATGAAAGATTGTCCACCATTATTCTGTATGTCATGTCTCTTATACTCTTTTGCCTGTTCTCCATAAAGCAGGGAAACATTGCTCAATGTGTACGCTAGCGTTAATTTCCAAGGTTTGCTTCACCTCCTTGACACTAGATAGACAAAGAAAAAGAGAGCATCTTTCACTTATCCCAATAAAAAGAGATAGCTCTTTACTAAGAGCTATCCCACTTAAAGCATGTTTACATTGAGAAACGAATCGTTCTGCTACTTACTTATTACCTTTTTTTTAGAGACCATCATCACATATAGCCACAAAAAGAGAGGAAAAGCGAATGCTACGAAATAAGAAATAGAGGACAAAACGTTGTTGAAGAAGGTAATATCTTTAAAATACGGTTGATAAAACATGTAGATCATTAAAAAAAAGCCAAGGACGATATATAATTGTGACCTACTTCTTCTATGAAATAGCTCTGAAATATTCTCGGTAACAAAAAATACATAAGGTATAACGGACGTTAAAAAAATTAGGATATAAAAGGAAACATAGACAATTTCAAAACGCTCCAGAAATGAGAAACGTATCGGTTTAACCAATGTAAGGGTAGGCCATATATATTTGCTAATCTCATCAGGACTAAAAACGACAAAGCAAATCAGAGTTATTTGTAAGTAAATAAGTAAAGTGATCGAATTGGCAATGATAATACCCTTTGCCGCATACTGTTTCTGTTTTAAATATGGATAAAATAGGAAGGCTAATTCAAAACCCAAAAAAGCAAATACCGATATCCTTGTCCCTTGAATAACAGGTCCCCATCCCTCTTTTAGTGTCGGTAAGAGAAACATAATATGGCTGTTATTTAAAGAGAACAGGAGGATAAGCGGTAGCCATATTGTTAAAAAAAATACAACAAGCTGAAATCGACTAATCAAACGAACTCCATCACGCAAGGCCATGTAAACAGGAACTATAAATAGAACCGCGATTAAATAATTAGGTGTATTTGGTAAAATCCACTCATTAATAATGTAGATGCTTGCATCAAAAATTGAGAACGCAGTTAAGAAGGCATATATAATCCAAATAACCACAATCAACTTTCCCAAAAAAGGTGAGAAATAAAAAATAAGTATTTGTTGCATTGTCTTTTCTGGATGCTTTGACATGACTTTAATAATACATAAACCAACTACCGTAGCAAGAACATATCCCATAATAATCGAAATCCAACCATCTGTTCCCGCTTCCTGTGCAAGATCTGCGGGTAGCGTCAGAATACTTGCTCCCAGTTCAATGCTAGTTATCGTCAGAATAAATTGCAGAAGAGAAATTTCTTGCTTCATGATTCTAGACACGAACTCGTCCCCCCGTATTCCTATACATCTACCTTTTTCGTTTTTACCAGGGAAATTGGGAGTATCACCAACAGCGATATAAAAGTAATATTTGCTAAAAATTGATTGTATATTCCCTACAGTGAAGAATATCTTCGTGATTTTGATGCAAAAACTGTGCATTCTCGTGCAATATACAACGATTAGAAATAGTGTTAACAACAATCTCAATCATATTAACTGCTTTAATTGGTCAACGAAAGCACTCTCTTTTTAATATCAGCAGGCAACGGTTCCTTCAGCAATCTTTCGCAGACTTTTTGGTCAACCCCATGCTCTTGAAGATAACCGTATATTCGCTCCGCTTTTTCCATACGTCCTATCAACTGATAGGCAACCGCCCATACTTCAGGAGCACATACTGGAATTCCTCTCCATTCGTAAGCTGGTAAGCAAGGAAGATGACATACACCTGTTTTTGTTTTCACAGAAAAAATCCCCATAAAGTCAATCTCTTTTCCATCTAGTTCCACTGCTAACCGATAATGAGTGTTATAGATACCATCGCCAGAATTCTCCACTTTTACATGGTACGGAGCTAGTGCTTCACTTAGCTGTTCTCGCGGTACGTCTGTTGTGAGATCAATATCTCGAAATTCCTTAGCGAGCCCCAAACTGTATAACAGAGCACTGCCGCCTAGAGCAAATGATATATTCTTTTTTTGCAGTTGTTCTCCTAGTTCCGCTACCTGTTTCAAAATGTCATCCACAGCGATAGTCCCCCCTTGATATCCTTTTGCTTCCATAATTGGACCATTAAAGTGCAAGCAATTCTATATCCCTAACATATCCGAGATATACAAAATGTTCAAAAAAAAATTGAAGATTACATTCATTTTTACAATCAAGAACATCTTTCAAATGAATAAAAAAAATTTAGGCATCAGCTAACAGCCGGAGGATTCATTGTATTCTATCAATTACGAGCTCAAAAGATACCTTTACTATTACTTATATTTTTTATGTGTCTGAACAATCAAGAAAAGAAGCCCGATATTAATTAAATAAAATATGCTTTCTGTTTCTATTAGATAATGATTTCTTTCTAAACTACTCACAAAAATATACAGATAAGAATTAAAAGTTTACAAATTCATCAGTAGTAAAGTGCCATGGATGTATTGTAGTAACTTGAGTATCTGATAGATCAAAACCGACTATATCTTCTCCTGCTCCATAATAAAATGCTTGCCATAGAAATTTTGAGCAGTAGTTTGGATTTATTTGGCTTAATTTTGCAATAGAAATTTTATATTCTGTTACACGACTGTAATTATTTTTTGCCCATTTTGCAGCATTCGCTGAACTACTTGATCTATACTGGTATACTCCAATAGTTTCTCCTTTTCCATGTCTGCTCATATAATTAGTAATTGTATCTGCAACCCCACCACCCTTGGTTCCAGTAGCGGGTGTAACATGATAAACTAAGAAATCTGGGCCAATAATACCTACATGGCCTACAATTTGAGTGGATCCATCCAAAGTTTTACTTGAATATAAAACATCCCCTACTTTCATTGAAAGGGTTGTTCCTGGATATTCAGGATTTGGAACAGCACTTTCTTTTGCTGCTTGAGCAGAGAAAGGAAAACCGGCATGCAATAATATTAAATAAAAACGGTGTGGTGTTTATTGTGAAGAAGAAATTTATTATTCTAATAATAGTAGTAGTATTTTCTTATCTAGCTTATTATATAAATACTCGTAACCATATTAATTACCTTGAAGATGAGTTAAAATCCTACTTAATTAACGAAAAGCATTACTCCGAAAATGACATTAAAAGTATTCAGGGTCATCGTGGAAAAATGCCAAAGTATTGGGTAAATGTAGTTTTCAATGATGAGCCTACTATTATTTACAAATACACTGATAGAGATGTAGGGGAATGGCGTCAAATTGAGCCAAGTGCCTCTGACTTAAATAGTGGTTTAAAATACAAACATATAGAAAATGAGTCAAACTAAATTACTTTCCAACTGAATCCCCCCTAATATCGGGGGATAAGATTATTTAACTTCCTGAAGATTTCTTTCTTTTTGATAAACCAAACCTTATTTTGTCCGATTTGATCTTTTTACTCTTCTAGAAAAACCAGAAAAGTATTTATATTATCAACCGTGCCTTATATCCCCATAGCTAAAGCAAGGGGTTTTACGGCACGGTTGATAAAAAATCCCCCGCCTAGATTGAACAGGCGGGGGATTGCTGTATCCCTGTTCCCACAGGCAATACAGTGTATGTAAATGTAAGAGATACTGCTTAGACTTCCACACTAGTCACATCCTCTATAGGTATCCACCAATAGTCCTATCATTCTTTAACTTGATCCGTTTGAAAGTAGGATCAAACTTTTCAATCCAGCCCCACGCTGATTCAATTACTCCTCGATCTCCTTTTGTTGCTTTCCACCAGTTGATTGTAAGAGCATAGTCAAACTGACATGAGTCAGATATCCTGTAACAAAACTCGGCTAGCTCATCCTCTTCATTTACAGGTGTCCGCCATATACCTTTCATACATAGTTTTATTTTTAATATTTACACATTTGTATCTAATTGGTAATATAATTGAAAATTAACAGAAAATAGGAGGGACAAGAAATGGCCTTTAAAAAACTTTCTACCACAGTAGGACTCTGTTTAGTATTATCTGGAGGGAGTTCTGTGTTCGCAGAATCTCCGGGTATGAACGAGCCTACTATTACACACGAAAAAATAGGTGAGTTAGAGATTGTCGAAAAAGTATGGGATACACCAGTGAATTACGATTATGAGGATGCTCTTAAAGAAGATGAAGAATCAAAATTTACTCCCAAGGGTATTAGTCCCCAGTATGTCGATTTCAATGAAACTGTTTATGAAATGAGCAAAAAAAGTTATATAAATCTAAAAGTTTTGAAACTGAAGTAACAAATAGGGGTTCTGCAAATGACTCTGTTACAAGATCAGTTTCAAGAAAAACATTTTTTACCGGAAAAATAGGTGCATCAGCTGAAAGTAAACTTAATTGGGGACTAATTCAAGGGAAAGTAGGATTAAATGCAGGGGTTGCCTTTGGAAGTGAAACAGTCGAAACCACAACTTACACTTGGACTATTCCTGCAAATACTGTTACAACTATTGAGTATGGTTCAAAAGCAGTAAGCACAAATGGAAATATAGTGAAGCACTTCCACGGAGAACCGTCAAAAAAAACTTATGTATACACTGATTATTCATATTCGGAATATGCTGATAAAAACCCAAGAAAATTATAGTAATGGAAGAAACTACATGAAAAGAACTTCAGTCATTTCAACCGTTTTCATTGCTTTATTATTTCTGCTTAGTGGTTGTGCAGTAGATAAATCTTCGGGAAAAGTAGACAAAATATCAGAGGAAACGATTCAGAAAGTATCCGCAGAGAGCAAGACCTATAAATCGATTAATGAGTACAGTAAAGAAATTGCTGGACAGCATCTGAAAACATCTGTACTTCAAATATCCCAAAAAGATACCTCAGCTGATCTTAAACTTGAAATCTCTATATCGGAACATTTAAGGGAAAAGATGGGGGATACTGAAAAACCTATTTATTTTACGTTTGGGGACGTATTGGGTAGTCACAAAATAGGGAGTTTACTTGTTGAATCCCCTCCAGTTATTCAAATTGATTTGAGTAAAGGCAACACATATACTCTTTCACAGCAGCTCAAATTAAAAGAAAAACTGTCAGAAGAAGAGAAAAAAACACTTTTGTCGCCGATGAACTATGAACTGCAAGTGCTTAATGAAGAAAAACTAGCTGTAGCTGTTTTCATTGGATTGGAAACTCCAACCATTCAGTAGAAAATACCACGAACAAATACAAATCTATTAATGCCTTTTGTCAGTTATGTTCAATATTGAATTATGATCCCTACTTCACTGAATTCGCTAATCTATTTAGCCACTCTGGTGTCCACAGAAATGGTTTTAAATTCGACAGGAACCGATCTCGTTTCTACCTTTACCGGGTTTCTGGAATTAGTAATGTCAATAACTTCAATATATAGTTCAGTTCCATATTCGGTTTTGAACTGACCTATGCCTTTGGCTCTAATTCCAAATCTATCGTTCCCCTCCACTGTATCTCTGGTTACTCGCTCAAATCCCTGTTTGTCAGTGGCAAAGTTCAGTGCCGAATATAAAAGTTGAGGGGACATCGGTTGATTATTATAATAATAAATAGCATCGCCATATAGATCTGCATTAAGTTCATTTCTTCCTGAAATAGTAAGTTTTTCAAAAACATAATTCACCCTGTATGTTTTTCCGGCCGGAACAAAAATATTTTGTTCAGGAACAGTGAGCTTTCGCTTTTCTGTTTTTTCTATGGTGTTTGAAGTGGACATATTATAATCAACACTAAAATTATGTGTAGCTGAAACCATCAAGATATTAAGAGTTGCATTAAATCCATAACCAAATGTCCAACCCGATGTATTAGTTGTACTGGTCGTTTCTGAAAACTCGTGCTCGTATGAACCGGAAACCAAAGTTTGATCTTGTCCTAAAGTATTAGCTAAAGTAGTGCCTCCCACTGTTAAAAGTTCAGAATTCTCAATAATAGAACTTTCTATACTCCTGCCATTCAAATTAGTATCCTTTATATTATGATACCCGTACACTTGGCCCCCCGAAGCAGCACTCTGCAGCATCTTTGTAACTCTTTCATCAAGATTTTGAAATGCACTACTCTTACTATTTTCAGCAGCCATAACGTTGACAGGCGCAGTCCCAATGTTTGGTGCTATGCAAATGGTTGATGCCAGTAATAAGCACATAAATTTTTTCATAATGTCTCCTCTTTTCTTGTTTGAATTTACGTTCCTCGCCAAATCATGCATCACAAGCCAACAAAACAATAAATATTCTCCTACTGTCTTAACCTTCTCCTTTCGCAATTTTACCAACATTTGAAACATTTTAACAATATCACGAATTTAGCACAATATCAATCAGAATAGTTAAATTTTGTTACAAAATTATTATCATTTTGGACACAAATGTGTGATAATCTATAATTAAGTTATAAAAAGTCCACAGTTAATTGAAATGATCAAAAAACTATATTAATAAGTAAATGCTCTCTTTTAATGAAGTTAGAGGGCATTCTTTTTTATTGAAAAGTGGTCTGTTTTGTCTTCCATTTTTCAAGCGCAATAAATAACCAAAAGCTATAAATGCCAAACGCTATAGTACATACTATCTTCCACTTTATCCAATTTCCGAATAACTCTACGGTGGATCGACTATAAATAGATCAATAGAATCGTCTAATAGATGTTGTTTCGCTCCAGAATACAATCCATGTTGTAGATCATCGTACCAGCTCCCATGATGTGATAGTTTGTGTGCGTAGTAGGGAAAAGAAAAAGCCACCCGATTGGATGGCACTCTCTTGAAGCTATTTATTTTGTACGACTTGCCCACTAGCCACCCGCAACTCATCTGCCAATTGCCCGATCCTTACAGCCTTATCCTTCATCCCCATTTGATTATAAAAAGCCCACTGACCTTGTAAGTTGATGATGATTTCGTTTGCTATTTTTGGTTTCATTTTAACCTCTCCTTTTGATTTAATCAGCGCTATAAAATCCTGCCAGCCGTTAGGTCGTGCTCGTAAGATGTGAGGGCAGTTCTTTCCGCTCCAATCATAATGTTGCTTGACTCCATCAATACCGAAGCTGAATTGCTTTAGTAGATCGGCAACCAGTTGAGCCGCCAGCTCCTCCGCCTTTCGAATATCTCCGTCAATGTTCTCGCAAATTTCAAATTCCAATAGATGATGAATTACCTGGTCCGTTTCCATCACCGCAATGCCAAGCAATTTCATTTAAGGGTAGGTGTTGAATAATTCGTTTGTCGTCTACAGTAAAATGCCATGACGCTTGCCTTTGGGCAGCCGCATCACCTTTATTGTATTTAGCATAGGAAAGGGCATCAGCACCCTTTCCTGCATTACCTGTATTATGAATCGTGATGTACTTAGGGATCATGTTGCGACCAGGGCGATTCTTTCTCCCTGCTGGAACGATGTCTTGAATGATATTCATAGTTACTTCACTCTCCCTTTTTCTTTCAGGACATCTACAGCCTTCTTAATTACTTCCGGTACTGGCAACGCAATCCGCCCAGCGTTTTCGATAATTGAGAGAACTTCATTAGCAAGATAGAAAAAAATCGTAGCATTACGAAATACATGCTGGTCACCTAATGCGGTATCAAGCAAATGAGCCACAGCCACCATAGCAAAGATAAATACCTTTCTAGCAATACCGATCAAGCCAATTTTGCTTTTAAGCTTGCCTTCAACCGATAATACACCTCCCCCTATGGCTACAAGTGTTTTGAATACATTCTCCATGTGCTCATCCCTTTCAAATAAAATAGAGAGCCGCATAACCGGCTCCCCATGAAAAAACGCCTCTCCGATTGGAAAAGGCGCTAAAAATCTATACCTGTGATTTTCTTGTATTCCTCTGGGAGATATAGCCGAATGGATTCTTGTCTGTTATAACCTCCTCTCCACCCCGAAAACTAAAAATAGCGACAGAACTGTCAAACTAGATGATGCCACAGTGAAACTCATGAAACGGCATAGAATCAATCAAAAAGAAGTTTGTCTTATGTACGAAAATTATAAGCCTACAAAAGAGAACATCATCTTCCACCAACATGACGGCAGATGGTTACGCACCAATGTAGTACGTGAACATTTCAAAGAGGTATGTAAGCGTGCAAATGTTCCTGTTCTCTCACCACACGCTCTGAGACACACCCATGCAGTTCATCTTCTCGAATCGGGCGTAAATATAAAATACGTGTCCGAGAGACTCGGACACGCAAGTATGAAAGTAACCGCAGACACGTATCTCCACGTCACCAAGAAGATTGAAGATGACGCTTTAACCTTGTACGAACGGTATGTTCAATTTTAAATTTCCGGACAAATTTCGGACAAACCGCAATTCCGAAGCCGAAAACCCTTGATACGAAAGGGTTATCCGATACTTCCTTCCATCTCGACTATTCTTTCGTGAAACGAAAACTTAGACCCGCATAAAACCTATATTTCTACCGTTTTACGCAACGATTTTTAGCATGGAAATTAATATTTAATTGATAAAGTGGTATCAAAATTGGTATCAAATCCTACTGGCTTACAACATGAATAAAACTAGCTGGCGTCGTCAGCCCTTTTTCGATATGAGAGGGGATTTTTTCCCATTTCATCTCTGTATCTTTTCCAATCTGGCGCACAGTTCATGCTGCCATTCTATGTCTTTCGTCACGCTGGCAATCAAAGATAAGTTTTTGAGTTTTGCTATCTCCCAAGCTCTTTTAGCGTTTGCACTCAAGCAATGGCTCATTTCTGTCATTTCCGAGTCAGTAAGTTCCCTTGTTTTATTGATGAACCAAAGCTCTGCCATCCGTTGATGGACGATCCACATCTGCACCATCTCCTTAACCTTAATGGTACAGTGTATGCACAGTTAACTTTGATTTTGCATGTCCAACTGTGATTTTTTTCTATCCCAAATTTGCTCAACTGTCCATTGCTTTTGTAATCCCTGTTCAGCAGCTCGTGCATTCAATACATCCACTATGTCGTAAGCCAACACTAGATTAGGTACTGACTTATTCCTCGCAAGGCTTGTGATGGTATTACGGCTAACTCCAAGTGTATCAGCCAACTCCTGCTGTGACATGTCCAGCATGACCAGTATTGCTTTCAGGTAGCAGATCATAAAATCACCTCATTGCTCACTTCACTACTGTCCTTGTCGAATCCTTTAGCGAAGAAATAGAGGTTTTGACGAAAAAAGCCCCCTTACAGGGAGCCTTACTAACTTAGCAACTATTAATTTCCTTCTGGCGGTCCCATAAGTTCTAAAGCTCTGTTTCCTTCTACTGGTCCTAGAGAACTTATTCCTGGTCCGTGACTGTCCTGACGTCTCATTTCTACTCCTCCTTTTATGTATTGCTAAACGTAATTACCATATTCTGCACAAAATAGCACAACCCTTTACCGAAGCCCATTCATCTAATGACTAGTGTTCTCGGCTAATACCCTAAAAAACCTCCGATAAACACCTAATCTTTTTCTTAATTATTCCAGGACTAGATTTAAGATCAAAATATTTGTAAAATTTTAACTCGTTTGGTATACTAAGGATATTAATTTCAGTAAAATTTAGGGGGTTCTCTATGAAGAAGTTACGTCGATCATTTATTGTCCTTTGTAGCTTAGCTATGTTTTCCTCAGTAACACCTGCTTTTGCATACAATTCAAGCCATTCTAGTAGTAACGTACAATCCCAAGAACTGTCTGAAAATCAAACAATAACGGAAGAATTCATTAACAAGGTATCACCCTATGTTAATCTTGACGCAAAAACTAAACAATTCTCTCTTTCAGAGAAAGCAAAAAAAGATTTAGATAAAGATACTTATAACAAAGCATTTGAGATAATTAATAAGAGCAATGCTCAAATTAGCGATATTAAGGACGAACTAGTAATTTCTTCAAAGGGTACATTAATAGATAAAGAAAATGAATCAAAAATGTCGGCTATTGATCATGATGAATATTGGGATTATGACTTCACTTGGTGGGGACTCCAAATTTATTGGTCCCATGACTTTGTGGAGGATTTAAAAGATAAAATAGGACTAAAAACTTCAGTAACTGTAGGTACCTTCATAGGAACTGTCCAATACCTCATGGAGAAACATGGAAAGAGGCCACCTAGCTGGTTTTCAGCTTTTACTACCGCAGCGGCTGCTCTTACTTTATGGTCATTCTTAGAACAAGATGAGGGTTGCGGAATTTATCTAGACTGCTACCTTTATGTTCCAACGCGTTGGTATTCGGCATGTGATTAAAAATAGAAGGTTGAATCAAAAAGTGCACTTCATTTATAATGAAATGCACTTTTTTATCGTAGTTATAGTAGTATAAACGAAAAACGAGAGGAGCCCATAGAAAGTGAATAAATTTCAAGAATACGTAAAAAAGAGACTTATATGGACAGTTATAACATCTGTCATTCTTGCCACTGTCCCTTATTGGATTGGTACACAAAACATTTCCTTAGCAATTATTTGGGAGTGGTTGATTTTGTTTTCTATAGTCACTATCTTCGATATTTTATCTATTTCTTCTCGACAAAACATAAAAAAATAATGTTTCCTACAAAGTCCCGATAACAGGTATTAGGTAAACAAACGCCCGAGTTTTAGGATTCGGGCGTTTGTTTCCAAGCAAATTAATCATGCTAATAAGAATCACCCCATAGTTGACTTCCCTATAGACCTTGTCGAATCCTTTGACGAGTAAACGGAGGTTTTGACGAAAAAAAAGACCACGCCATCATCTGAAGTGCACTCCTTAAAGTAGACATTGGAAAAACCCCCGAGGTTATCGGATAAACTTAAGGGGTGCACTTCATCGATCTGGCGGGGTGTTTGCTGTATCCCTGTTCCCACAGGCAATACATTGTATGTAGATGTAAGAAATACTGCTTAGGCTTCTACACTGACCACATCTTCTACAGGTATCCACCAGAAATCCTCATCGTTCTTTAACTTGATCTGTTTAAACGTTGAATCCAACTTCTCTACCCATCCCCAAGCAGATTCAATCACGCCTCGATCTCCTTTTGTTGCTTTCCACCAGCTAATTGTAAGAGCGTAATCATACTGACGTGAGTCAGATATCCGGTAGCAAAATTCGGCTAGCTCATCCTCTTCAATGATCGGCTTCTCAATCAGTTTCTTATCCTCGTGAAGCTGGCGTAACATCTCAGCATGCTCAGGTAAAATAAATTTAGTTACAAGTGGATCAAGAATTTTGGAAGCCATCAAAACATCTCCTTAAAATACGAATGTGTGTTCTCGTTTTATTAAATCTTGAAGAGATTATGCAATGAGTAAAATTACATGTTTACCAATAAAAAAAGCCCTCCAGTGGTATTATCCCCTTTGAGTAGACAGTGTAAAAAGCCCACTCACCTAGCGGTGGGTGCTACACTATCCTCGGAGGGGATTTTTCGTATGGCTAAAAAAGGACAAACATTTCAACGATATACGATGGAATTTAAACAGAAGGCTATTGCTCTTTACGAACAAAAAGGGATCAGCTATGAAGCGATTGCCAAAGAATTGGGAGTGCCTAGTCCTACTCAGATCAAGAATTGGGTCAGGAAATACCGAGACGGAGATGGTTTAGAGGATCAACGAGGTAAAACATCTAAAAGAGATAATCCTTTTATAGGGCGTCCACGTACAAAATTCACTAACGTGGAAGAGGAAAGAGATTATTTAAAAGCGCAGGTAGAATACTTAAAAAAGCGTTATCCAAATCTACACGGGGAGGATGGGTTTCAAAAGTAGCTCGGTTTGCGGTTATTGATCAGTTGGTAAGGAAGTACCCTGTTACTTGGTTAGTGGAGATAGCCAAAGTTTCCCGCGCTGGTTACTACAAGTGGAAACATACGCAAGAAGAACGTGCAAAAAGGCAACAACATAATAAACTCATAAAGGAACATATGATGGCGATTCATCGTGTACATCCATACTTCGGTTATCCAAGAATGCGAATTGCATTGAGAAAGAAAGGATTTATTGTGAATCACAAGAGGGTATATCGGTTGATGAAGGAGATGAACGTTCAGTCCATCATTCGTAAGAAACGGCGCTTTTTTGGTAAAACTGCATCCATTGTTAACCCTAACTTACTTAATCGAAAGTTCACAGCCGAAAAACCAAATCAATTGTATGTAACAGATATTACATTTGTAGCACTGAACGATCGATTTTATTACCTATCGGTAATCCAAGATCTCTTTAACAACGAAGTTGTTGCCTGGAAGGTTTCTCATCGGAATGATTTAAAACTTGTTTTAGATACTCTGGAGCAGTTAGCAAAACAAAGAGACGTGCAGGAAGCCATCCTGCATTCTGATCAGGGCTTCCAATACACGTCTAAGCAGTACAAGTTTGGCGTGAGAGGCAGCCACTCTCGCAAAGGAAACTGCCTCGATAACGCCTGCATAGAATCCTTCTTTTCTCATCTCAAAACAGAGACATTGTACTTTTCTGAGTGTAAAACAGATGAAGAGCTCTTTCAAGCCATTGAAAAGTACATATGGTTTTATAACCATGAACGATTTCAGAAAAAACTAAACCAGTGTGCCCCGGTCGAATACCGGAACACACTGGCTGCTTAGGCTTTTTTAATGCTGTCTACTTGACAGGGGTAAGTCCAATCAAAGTGTTTTCTTGACTAGGAGTCTTCCCTTTACACGGTAATAATGTTAGAAAATGGTAACAATTTATAAATTAAACTTAAAAATAACCTAAATGCTTGAGTGTATTTCTAAGTTGATGGAACCTCCTCAAAATATTATTTGAAACTTCTTGTTTCCACTAACTTAGGATTTGATTTATCTGTAATATCATAAATTTTTACATTTAGCATACTACCAAATATACCTTCGACTTTAGCTGTCCCTTCTGCCTTTACATTACTATTTTCAAATTTGATTCCATTTATACTATTTTTTTGAGAAGTAGTTAGTCCCTTCCAATAATTTTGAGTTTTATCACTAAAAGTGTATTCTTTCCAAGCACCCATACCATTTGGAGCCCAATATGATGCAGTTGCCTTTATTGTAGTCACAGGATTACTCCATACACCGGTAAACGTAACATCACCCCAAAAATTTCTTTGTTCCAATACAACGTCTGCTTTATATTTTTTATGCGGTGGAACTTCTACAGTTTGTGCAGATGCTTCTATTGTTTTTGTCTCGGATTTTGTTTGTGTCTCTGTAGTAGAAGAGTTGAATCCTGCATTTACTGTAAGACCGTTATTTAAGATCAGTGGAATGGTAAATATGTTACTCGAACCTCCCACGTTAAAACCCTTTGTTGTCGCTGTCGCTATTGACTCTTGTACACTCTTAGTATATTTAGCTGTTGAAAACTTCTGGGTTTCATTTGTAGTATTCTCAAATACATTTTCTCCTACGTATTCAACGATTGTACTATCAAAGTTCAATTTATTTACAGTACCCGTAATACTGAAGTTACCTTTTGTCTCAACACTATCTGGATTATTCTTAAAAGTCAGTGTAGGCCATGACTCAATTTTTGTACCTGCAATGTTATTAGAATAATGGTAGTTTCCTATTTTTTTTAGTTCAGATTGAACATCAGTAATACCAGCTCTTACATTTTCATTAACACTAGTTGGAGTATTTTCTGCTGCTAATGCACTACCAGGTGCAGATATACAAGGTATGCCAATCGAGGTGGCTAACATCAATGCTACCATAGGTTTTTTCAATCGGTTTTTGTTCATTTTTTTCTTCATCTTGAAATCGCTCCTAACATTCTATTTTTTGAAAACGTTTTCATGTAAATTTTAACATAATATTTATATTCACTTTTTTGAAATTTTGAATGTTTTGTGGAGAATAATTTGTTGTTTTTTTTTATACAAACCTTAAAAATTGAAAGTGGGGCAATTTTATCTGGATAACCAGGATCAGTGGCATATCCTCCTTTGTGGATTGCGTAGCAAATATAATCAGCCCCTAACACGCCATGATAGCGTGTAGGCTTGTCTCTTGTGCCGTTTAAGATTAGTTTGGAATGATCTGCAATAGATTCTCCCCAGTTGTTGTAGGCTCGGAAATTAGCTGTGATGGTGAGCATGTATTTCGTAATGCTACGATTTTTTTCTATCTTGCTAATGAAGTTCTCTCAATCATAGAAAACGCTGGGCGCATTGGGTTGCCAGTACCGGAAGTAATTAAGAAGGCTGTAGATGTCCTGAAAAAAAAAGGGGGAGCGAAGTAATTGAAACCTCAAGACTTTATAAATAAGATTGCGCCGACTGCTGTGGACGACATGAAGACTTTTTCAGGCATAAAAAGGGCTAGATTGTTAAATTTGTATAATTATTCTTTACAAAAGACAAAAACATCTCATTGCTACATAATAATTTAGTTTAGATTACTTCAATTCTGTGTTAAACTAAATTTAAGTACGTATAATAAAAAGACCGTAGGTGTTACTAGCACCTACGGTCATATAATAGACTGTCCCCAAAAGAGGGCGGCTCAAGAACTAGTGAGAATGATCTCCCAGCCTAGTCAGCTCGAGGGAGGTCATTTCTTTTTTAGGTAGGTTAACAATGCGAGGATGAACATGCCGAACATGAACATCAAAGTCAACGCTTGATATACCTCCATAATCTCACCCCCTTCCCTATCGGGATAAAAGAGAGTGAGCCGACCACCCTTGAGGAGCCATCTATTATATTAAGGCGAATTATAACAGCAAATGGAATATTTGGTATATAGTTTTTTTATACCCACTGAGAAACCAGCTCTTGGGTTCTCTTCTCCTCAATTCTCTTCATCGTTCCGTAAAAACATTTTAGGAACCTGTCTAATCCCCATTCCTTCTGATCCCGCTTATACTCATTCTTGGTATATTCCCAAGCATCTAAGGCTACAGGTATGACATTCTCGTTTCTCTCCCAACCAGTTATTCTTTTGAACATCACAACCCTTGCCCAAAACTGCTTAATAACTGTCCCGCAATAAAACGCTGGCTTGATTGCCTTAACAAATTTCTTCGGGATGTAGCTCGGAATAACTGTGGAGTCCTTTTCTAGCCGTGTTACTTTAACATTATTTTTATTATTTTCTTTTTGGTTTTTTGGAGTATTAAAAACACTTGTATTGGACTTGCTTTTGTTAGCTTCAGAGCTTAGTATTGTTGGGTTTTCTCCGCCATCCAACCCCTTCACCTTAACCCCGTCATTTGAGGGTAAAAAAACGAACATGTTAGCACCTTGTAAGCCTGTTTTCCTTGCAGTCGTAATGCGTTTGATGATTCCCACCTGCTCTAGCTTTCTTATTGCCCTCTCCACGCTTGCTCTACTTACCTTTGTCAGTCTCATCACAGTTTCGATCTTGAGATATGCCACACGAAAAACTTTCATGGCTCGCATCTTGATGATCGATCGAGGAGCAAAGAAGGGAGAACTAAGAAGTTTTCTATCGGGAGCAACTATCGCCAAAATGGGCAAAGATGAATACGTTTCAATGGAGGTATTGGACAAGCTCTGTAAACATTTCGGGGTTAACCTTGAGGAAATTATTGAATACATCCCTGACAAAGATGAGTAAATGCATCGAGTATAAGGAGGAAAACACATGGCCTATTATCGTAAGCGCAAAATGGGAATATCGGATTAAATTTGTTGACCGCAGAACCGGAAAGGTAGATGAAAAATCCAAAGGGGGTTTTAAAACAAAAAAGGAAGCCCAGCTTGCGGCACATGAGGCGGAATCAGATATCAACGACTTCGGTTTTAGTGAAGAAGGGAACGAGAAAGTTGATAAATACTTTGATGATTGGCTTGAAGTGTACAAAAAACGATACGTCAAACCGACCACCTATTCCGTTCAGGAAAGAAATGTTCGGCTCAATATTCTACCAAGATGGGGCAATTACCGGTTAAAAGAAATCACGCGCACTGAATACCAGAAATGGATTAATGAATTGCGAAAGCATTACAGTGAGGGGACTGTGAGAAGAATCCACAGCATCAAGAGTAGCGCAATGGCTGATGCGGTACATGAGTTCAATATATTAAGAGAAAACCCACTTCACAAGATTAAGATTCCAAAAGAAACTCAAAAAGTGGACAAGGTTAGTTTTTTCACACGAGAGCAGCTTGATCAATTCTTAACTGCTTCCAATACTCCGGTTAAACATGCTAAATACAAAGCGTCCATTCAATACTATGCTTTGTTTACCTTGTTGGCGAGAACCGGCCTCCGGATCGGCGAAGCGCTAGCCTTAACCTGGGATAATATTGACCTAGAGGCAAAAATAATCACAGTAAGCAAAACCCTGTTCTATCCTTTAAACTCTACCCCATACCTCTCCACCCCGAAAACTAAAAATAGCGACAGAACTGTCAAACTAGATGATGCCACAGTGAAACTCATGAAACGGCATAGAATCAATCAAAAAGAAGTTTGTCTTATGTACGAAAATTATAAGCCTACAAAAGAGAACATCATCTTCCACCAACATGACGGCAGATGGTTACGCACCAATGTAGTACGTGAACATTTCAAAGAGGTATGTAAGCGTGCAAATGTTCCTGTTCTCTCACCACACGCTCTGAGACACACCCATGCAGTTCATCTTCTCGAATCGGGCGTAAATATAAAATACGTGTCCGAGAGACTCGGACACGCAAGTATGAAAGTAACCGCAGACACGTATCTCCACGTCACCAAGAAGATTGAAGATGACGCTTTAACCTTGTACGAACGGTATGTTCAATTTTAAATTTCCGGACAAATTTCGGACAAACCGCAATTCCGAAGCCGAAAACCCTTGATACGAAAGGGTTATCCGATACTTCCTTCCATCTCGAACTTAATCAGACGGTTCATTTCTACGGCATACTCCATTGGCAATTCTTTTGTAAATGGCTCGATAAAGCCCATTACGATCATTTCTGTTGCTTCTGCTTCAGTCAGACCGCGGCTCATCAAGTAGAACAATTGATCTTCAGATACTTTAGATACAGTCGCTTCATGCTCAAGCGTCACGTAATCATTCATGATCTCATTGTATGGGATCGTATCAGAAGTGGATAATTTATCCAAAATTAACGTATCACACTTAATGTTGGACTTAGCGCCTTCTGCTTTACGACCAAATTGCGCTAGACCACGATACGTTACTTTACCACCATCACGAGAGATTGATTTAGATACAATTGTGGATGTGCAATCAGGTGCTAAATGAATCATTTTCGCTCCAGCATCTTGATGCTGTCCTTTACCTGCTACTGCAATAGAAAGAACTGTACCTTTAGCACGTGGTCCTTTCATGATAACAGCAGGGTATTTCATGGTTAATTTGGAACCGATGTTGCCATCAATCCATTCCATGTTTGCATCTGCATAAGCTACAGCACGTTTTGTTACTAGGTTATATACGTTGTTAGACCAGTTCTGGATTGTTGTGTAACGGCAACGAGCGCGTTCTTTAATGATGATTTCAACTACAGCAGAATGCAAGGAATCTGTGCTGTAGATTGGCGCTGTACAGCCTTCTACGTAATGTACAAAGCTATCTTCGTCTGCAATGATAAGCGTACGTTCGAATTGACCCATGTTCTCTGAGTTAATACGGAAGTAAGCTTGTAGTGGAGTGTCTACTTTTACACCTTTTGGTACGTAAATGAAGGAACCACCAGACCATACAGCAGAGTTAAGTGCCGCAAATTTGTTATCTGCTGGCGGAATAACTGTCGCAAAATACTCTTGCACGATCTCAGGGTGCAATCTCACCGCAGAGTCCATGTCGGTAAATAGAACTCCTAGTGACTCTAGATCTTCTTGCATGTTATGGTAAACAACCTCGGACTCATACTGTGCAGATACACCAGCCAAGAACTTTTGCTCTGCTTCTGGAATACCCAGCTTGTCAAAGGTAGCTTTAATTTCTTCTGGTACTTCATCCCAACTACGGCCAGCTTTTTCAGATGGCTTTACATAGTACGTGATGTTGTCGAAATCCAAATCATCGAGGTCGCCACCCCATTTAGGCATCGGCATTTTATAGAAAATGTCTAATGCTTTCAAACGGAATTCCAACATCCATGCTGGCTCTTCTTTAATTTTAGAAATCTCTTCTACGATTTCACGGGTCAATCCTTTTTTTGTACGAAAAATCGAAACGTCTTTATCGTGGAATCCATATTGATATTCTTGGATTTCAGGGGCTTTCTTCGCCATATCGTTCACTCCTTTTGCCCTCTCACTTCAATTGGAGGGTATGTTACTTCGCGTCCGTCTGGTTAATACCTTGCTCCAATGCCTTCCAGGCGAGCGTGGCACATTTAATGCGCGCTGGAAACTTGCAGACACCTTGCAGAGCTTCAATATCGCCTAAATCAATAGAGTCATCCGGTTCTTTTCCCTGCATCATATCCGAGAAAATTTGAATCAAACGTAACGCTTCCTCTTCCGTTCTTCCTTTTACAGCTTCCGTCATCATGGAAGCGGAAGACATAGAAATGGAGCAACCTTCCCCTAGAAATTTTGCATCCACAACTATGCCGTTCTCCACTTGTAATGATAACGAAATGCTGTCTCCACAGGTTGGATTATTCAGATTGATAACCAATCCGCTTTCATCCTCTAGCTTGCCCTTATTCCGCGGCTTTTGATAATGATCCATTATGACTCGTCTATAGAGATCATCAAGAGAAGACATTTCCAAAGTACTCCTTCGCTTTTTTCAACCCAGCGACTAAGGCATCCACATCTTCTTCTGTGTTATACAGATAGAAGCTGGCACGGGCAGTAGCGGTAGCTTTCAACCATCTCATCAACGGTTGTGCACAATGGTGACCTGCACGTACAGCAATACCTTCTGCATCCAGAACCGTTGCCAAATCATGCGGATGAACCTCCGCCAGGTTAAAAGTAATTAAACTGCTTCTATGTTCGGTAGGACCATAAATCGTAAGTCCATCCAATTGTTTCATTTGTTCCATGGCATACGTGACCAGTTTCTTTTCGTGAGCCTCAATTTCGTCCATGCCCAGGTCATTTAGGAAATCAATCGCTGCTCCAAGTCCGATGGCCCCAGCGATGATAGGTGTTCCCCCTTCAAACTTCCAAGGGAGCTCCTTCCAGGTAGAATCCTGTTCATATACAAAGTCGATCATTTCCCCACCGAATTCAACCGGCTCCATTTTTTCCAAAACAGCACGTTTTCCATATAATACGCCGATCCCTGTAGGTCCGCACATCTTATGGCTAGAAAAAACAAAGAAATCACAGTCCAAATCTTGCACATCAATCTTTTTATGTGGAGCGCTTTGAGCACCATCCACAACCAAAATAGCCCCATTCTCATGTGCAATCTTAGCAATCTCCTTGATTTGGGTTGTATCACCCAGAACGTTAGAGATATGATGGATCGCTACCACTTTGGTTTGTGGTGTGATAGTTGCTTTCACTGCATCCAAGGTAATGGTACCATCTTCAGCCAAAGGGATAAACTTGAAAGTTGCTCCAGTTGCCTTTGCTACTTGTTGCCAAGGAATAAAATTGCTGTGATGCTCAACTAGCGTGGTTACAATCTCGTCGCCCTCTTTAAGGAACATACGAGCATATCCAATCGCAATCGTGTTTAACGCAGTAGTTGTACCGCGAGTGAAGATCACTTCAGCAGTTTCCTTCGCATTGATGAACGCCCGTACCTTTTCCCGCGCGCCTTCATAAGCGTCCGTCGCGTACGTACCAAGAGTATGTACGCCGCGGTGAACGTTAGAGTTGTAGCTACGGTAATATTTATCTACTGCTTCAAGAACTTGAATCGGCTTTTGAGAAGTAGCAGCACTATCCAAATATACCAATGGATGACCGTTTACTTCTTGATGTAAGATAGGAAACAATTTACGGACCTCATGTGCGTTCATCGTCCTAACTTCCTTTCTAGTGCTTGGCGTAGTTTGCTTCTCACTCCCTCGATCGGAATCTCGGCAACCACTGGGTCCAAGAATCCAATAATGATGAGACGCTCTGCCTCTTTTCTCTCAATACCACGAGACATGAGGTAGTACAAGCTTTCTTCACTCACGCGACCTACAGAAGCAGCGTGACCAGCTTTTACATCGTCTTCATCAATCAACAGGATTGGGTTTGCATCCCCACGAGCTTTTTCAGATAGCATCAAAATATTTTCTGCTTGCACGCCGTTAGCTTTTTCTGCGCCTTTTTCGATCTTGGTAATTCCGTTTAGGATCGCAACCGATTCCTCTGTCATTACCGCTTTACTCAACATGTTGGATTCAGTATGAGTTCCGATATGTTGCACTTGGGAAGTTAAATTTTGACGTTGCTTACCTGTTCCTACTGTGATGGACTTGGTATCAGCATTTCCACCTCTACCTTCCATAATGGAGGTATTGTTGGCAACTGTATAACCATCATTCATCTCGCCCAAAATCCATTCCATGCTAGCGTCTTGACCAATCACAGCACGTCGGAACGCATAATCGTGTACTTCAGTGGAGAATGAACGAACAGACGCCACTTGAACGTGTGCGTTAGCACCCAGATGCGCTTCCACAACGCTGTTCGCTACCATGTTCGTTCCGTCAGCAGATACAAATGATTCCACATATGTTACGCGAGCATTCGCTTCTGCCACGATAACAACGTGAGGAGCTAGTAAGGATTCTTCGCCTGCTACTTCATAAATCGCTTGTAGTGGCATTTTCACTTCTACGTTTTTAGGAACGTACAAGAATACACCACCATTGACTACTGCTACATGCAAAGCAGATACACGATGCTCGTCTGCTTTGACAATTGAATAGATATATTTTTGTACAAGTTCACCGTGTTCACGAAGCGCTGTAGTCAGATCAGTAAAAATAACGCCTTGTTTTTTCAATTCTTCATCCACCTGTTGGTAGACTACAGACGCATTTTTCTGTACGAGTAAGCTGGTTACATCTTTATCGTCCAGTTGTTCTTTTACGACTTCATCCAATTGTTCGATGTTGTCTACACTCGCTTCTAGTTGGAACGGGTGAAATTGATCGAAGTTCCATTTATCAATCTTTGTTTTCTCCAGCACAGGTAGAGCTAGCGTTTGTGCATGTTCAAATGCAGCCAGACGCTTTTCTAAAAACCAGACTGGTTCTTGATTCGCTTGGGAAAATTGCGTAATCGCTTCTTTACCAAAGCGAAGTTGTGTTTCTGTACTCATGATAGTCTCGACCTCCTTCGCCTCTTATTCTGCGTTAACGGTCTCGTCTTCGATACCGAGCTCAGCTTTAATCCAATCGTAACCTTCTGCTTCCAGACGCTCTGCCAATTCAGGGCCACCGGATTTCACGATACGACCTTGCATCATTACATGTACAAAATCAGGCTTCACATAGTCTAGTAGACGTTGGTAGTGAGTAATGATTAAGAAACCGCGATCCTCAGAGCGCATCTCATTAACACCTTTTGCTACGACTTTCAGAGCATCGATATCTAAACCAGAGTCGATCTCATCTAGAATACAGAGACTAGGTTGGATCATCATCATTTGCAGGATTTCATTACGTTTTTTCTCACCGCCAGAGAACCCTTCATTTAGATAACGATGAGCGAATGCTTCATCCATTTCCAACGTATTCATTTTGCTATCCATCTCACGGATGAATTTCATTAAGGAAATCTCATTTCCTTCGCCACGATTTGCATTCATTGCAGAACGCAAGAAATCAGAATTCGTTACACCTGTAATTTCAGATGGATATTGCATAGCAAGGAACAGACCTGCACGAGCACGTTCGTCTACAGCCATGTCCAATAGATCTTCACCATCTAATGTAACTTCACCATCTGTTACTTCATACTTAGGATGTCCCATCAGCGTAGATGCCAACGTAGATTTACCTGTTCCGTTTGGTCCCATGATCGCGTGGATTTCGCCACCCTTAATCTCTAGATTCAAACCTTTTAGAATTTCCTTATCTTCAATCTTTGCGCGTAGATTCTTAATCTGTAGATGTGGTACAGCAGCCATCTGACATTCCTCCATATATTATGATCAACCAGTCTTCACGATGTTGTAGACAAGCACTATACTATCCTATCGAAAAACCTGTGCATTCTCAATTCATTCTCAATAACATTTTATAATAATAATTCTAAGAAAGCAAGGAAAGAACTATTCCCATATTTATAAAACATGAATGTTTAGTATATACAAACAAGCCTATTTTTGAGAGGCAAAAATCGGGGCAATTACTCTGTGTGGGATGCCAGCAGAGCTTTAGTTTCAATGATACAAACCATGTAACGAAATATTAGACTTACCCATGTACGAAAAGAGCCCACTACTGTTATAGTGGGATTTTCCAGACTTTACAGGCAAAAAGGCGATTTATCCTTCTTTTGTTAATACATCCATAATTTCTTGACGACTTTGTGCATATTCCTCATCACTTAATACTGGTGCAAAACCCTCTTGTGGAATGCTGGACAGCAGGTTATGCCAAGATTTACAGCCTTTATACTCCTCAGCAATCTCAATCGTTACCGGCTTGTCTAATTTATAAACACGCGCAAACAAAATGTGTAATGGCTTTTTCTTTTTCCAATGTAAGCGGACATCAGCGAAGTCGTCAGTCCAAATGTGATACGGATTCAAAGCACGAATTTTTGCTTCATCCAAAATTTCAATGTCATCAGTAATATGAGCAAAATATTCGATATCAATGGTCGGTTTTTCGAGGCTCCACCCTACCAAGGTCGCTTCCAAATCAGATTGATTTTCGGCTTTAACCATCTCTGCCTTCTGGTGTTCATAGGTTGGGTACAAATAGAATGTGTCATTTTCTAGTTTAAAATCTCTTGTTTCTTCATATAAACCGCCTTTACGGACAGTAATAATCTGTTTACCTTCTCCCAAAACTTTAATCGCAACAGCCCATTCTTTTAAAGAAAGTGTGGATTCAGGTTGTTTTTTATCGTTACTCATGTGTAGTTGCCCCTTCCCTTTTATGTAATGCTTCCTCTCTTTAGCTAGATACTCTTATTAAAGTCTAGGTGTACGTGTCTATTGATGTAGAACTGAGAGGTTTTCTCTCTTAGCCACTCCTTCCAGTGTAGCAGAATTCCCTATCCTAGCAAAGTTAACGAGTTTGATTTGTCATGGACTCGACACAAAACTCAGACAATACACAAAAAAGACCCGGGCTAGCTTCCGGGTCTCTACTATACTCTTTTATTTTACTATAGGACCAGCCTGTGAAATGTCACTTGCTTTAGGGAATTTTTTAGCAAAGTTAGCTTGGAACAGCTTTGCTAATTCATTTGCCTGCTGATCATAGGCAGCTTGATCTGCCCATGTATCACGAGGTTGCAACACTTCGCTTGGTACTCCTGGGCAGGTCGTTGGCACTTGTACACCAAAGACAGGATCAATAGAGTACTCTACTTTTTCCAATTCGCCGTGTAGAGCCGCCGTCACCATCGCACGCGTAAACGCCAATTTCATACGGCTTCCCACTCCGACAGCACCACCTGTCCAGCCTGTGTTAACTAGATAAACAAGAGCATTAGACTCATCAATTTTTTTACCTAGCATTTCAGCATAGACAACAGGACGTAACGGCAAGAAAGGAGAGCCAAAGCAAGTAGAGAATTCGCTTTGCGGTGTTGTTATACCACGTTCTGTACCGGCCATTTTACTCGTATAGCCAGATAAGAAATGGTACATCGCCTGCTCTTTGCTTAATTTAGAGATTGGAGGAATAACACCAAAAGAATCTGCTGTTAGGAAAAGGATGACATTAGGATGACCACCTACACCAGGAATGACTGCTCCTGGAATCGCTTCTACAGGATAAGCTGCACGCGTATTTTCTGTATAACGCTCATCATCATAATCCGCAGTGCCACTCTCCTGATCCACCACCACATTTTCTAGAACAGCGCCAAAGTTAATCGCATTCCAGATCTGTGGTTCTCCTTGTTCAGAAAGACGAATACATTTTGCGTAACATCCTCCTTCAATATTAAAAACACCTTGGTCAGACCATCCGTGCTCATCATCACCAATCAAGCGACGATCAGAATCGGCAGATAGGGTAGTTTTCCCTGTACCAGATAAACCAAAGAACAAAGCTACATCGCCATCACGGCCAATATTAGCAGAGCAATGCATAGATAATACATTACGCTCAGGTAATAACATATTCATTACACTAAAAATCGATTTCTTCATCTCGCCGGCATATTCCGTGCCACCTATTAATACTATTTTCTGCTCAAAGCTAATGATAATAAATGTATCAGAATGAGTTCCATGGACCTCTGGGTTTGCTTTAAAATTAGGAACATAGATAACAGTAAAATCAGCCTGGTGCCCTTCTAATTCTTCCACTGTTGGACGGATAAACAATTGATGAGCAAATAAATTATGCCAAGCAAATTCATTTACCACACGAATAGGCAAGCGATAGTTACTATCCGCTCCAGCAAACCCATCAAAAACATAAAGCTCTTTCTTTTCTAGGTAAGCCAAAACTTCGGCGTGTAATTGCTCAAATTGTTCGACTGGAAGGGGCTTGTTATTAGCCCAATCAATCTTGTCATGGACAGATGGTTCATCGACTATGAATTTATCTTTCGGAGAGCGCCCTGTGAATTTGCCAGTCAGCGCATTTAAAGCGCCTTTATCTGTCAGAACTCCTTCGCCACGTTTAATTGCTTCTTCAATCAACTTGGGTACAGCCAAATTATAATGAGCATTGGCACCAGCAAGAACTTCAGATAGACGCTTAACCGTTTTGGCTTCCATGTAAATGTATCTCCTTCCCCAACCATAAAAAATGTGGGCTATATCATGTTTTATTTTTAATTAGTATATCACATTAGATTCAATAAGCTACAAGATTTTGCGTTTTTTTTGAAAAAGATGTGAATAACTAGAGATATTCCGTTCAAAATTGGGTATGTGCCTAGTAAATGGGACCTCAGACTTGGAAATCCAAAAACAAATAGCCCCTTTTAAAAAAGCGGCAGATATAAAGTATATAGAATCTAAGAACATATTCACTATCGTAAACTAGGCTAGCTTTTGCTCATTTTCCAAAGACAATCGTAGCAATGAGTCTAGCTTTAACTGATCCCGTACGTGTCCCCTCATCTCAATATTCTCTTTAGCATATCGATAGGAAAGTTCATCTCCTGTCAAAAGCATATGCAAGCTTTGATCATCCCCTGTAACAACAACATCCACCTTTTGTCTCGCATTCCATCCTGTCGTGGTCACTTTTCCATTTACAAATACTAAGCAGCTATCCAGCTTGCCAGCTTCTAGCTTGAAGCCAACTGTGCAATCCCAATCTTTCATTAAACTATGTAAATATCCTTTTCGTTCCATGCGCTTTTGCACTTCTAACAATACCCTTTCTAATTGAGAAGCCATTCTCATTCCCCCGCTCTCATTCCGACCAATCTACCTGACTAGAATAATTCGCAGATTTGTGCGTCGAAACCTTTGGCGAGGATTTGGGGCCTTTGTCGTTCTCTGTCTACCGAAGCTTATTTTTATCGTCATATTTCTCCTCTCTTCTTCATGAAATAAATATCACGAAAAAAATCTATAAGATAATATGTTGATTATGCGGAAACTGATTTAACTTTTTATAAATATATAAAAAAATGATTGTAAATTTTCTAAAAATAATGCATAATAGGTAATAATTAGTAGACAGGTAATTTACCTGCTACTCACCCATTAGTACCCCCTTTTTCATTATAAACTCCTTTCTGTCTGCCTTTGCTGAGTTAAAGGCAGACCTTTTTTTGTTTGACTTCCCAACAAATTTACACAAAGAAAAAGACGCCCTCTCTTAGGCGTCATCCGTTTCATCTTCTTCATCCTTGTCCAAAAGAATCTCCAAGTGGTGACCGTCCGGAGTTTCAAAATAAAGATTATAACTTCCTGGGCGTTCAATCGGCCCCCGGTAGCAAATATTTTCCGCTTCCAACTTATCAACAAGATAGTCTAATTCATCACGTGTTGCCACTGCAAAGGCAATGTGATCCACGTGACCGGAATTTATGTTTAGCTCTTTGGTTGTTGGATGTAGACCAATTCGTGTATAAGGCCCAATGTGAAAATAAACTGGCTCATCTTCTCCCGATTGATCAAGAGAAATCGGTACTTCTAAAATCTCTTGAAAAAATTGAGCTACGCCCATCACATTGCGACAGCTAAGAGCAATATGATGAACACCTTGAAGTTGAAGCATCGAATACAATCCTCCTAAACGGCTGACCTCCATCAACTGTTCACTGGTTAGCCTATATTATAAGGCTTTTTTTGTCTTTCGCTCATTGGCGTGATGTTGTCGTAACCGATGGCTTAAATTTGTTAATCTGTTTGTTAAAGCTTCTCGCCATTCCAAATCGTTCATTTGTTTGGCTACACCTAGCAAATCAAGGGCGATGTCAATTTGTCGTTTAAGACTTTCATCGTAAGAACCCTGATCTGTCATTGAACAGTTCTCAAACAGCTCGGACAGCTTATCAATATCTACAAACTCGGCGAAATCTACTTCTGTTGCGTGATCTCCCTGAGCATATTCGACAAGAATTTCATACTCACCTTCAACGGTAGGATGAACTCTCGTACGATTACAAACCGGACAATACATGATCGGTACATTGTGCACCAAAATATCCTCGTGACGAAGCGTTCCAAAAGAGCCAATCATCCCTGCTCCACAGCAAAAACCCATAAGCTCTCCCTCCCATGTACATGTGGTCGAATTCTTATTTGTTTTTATCAGAACAGACACACAAGTACAAAATCGTTATTGTCCTTTGATTGTATCTTACCAGCTTCCGATATGCTAGGTTTAAAATGCTACCAGTTTCACCAATGATAATTCTATCAATCCCGTATTTGATTATAGCCGTTTCTGATGATTTTTCAATGAAATCCTGTTATTCTCCTTCACTGCTTTTCTCTACATGCATTGGCAAACGAACCTGAATCGTCGTACCAACGCCTACTTTGCTCGTTATGTGAAAAATACCTTGATGTAATTTTACAATCTCCAAACATAGAGATAATCCGATGCCACTGCCTGATTGTTTATGCTTGCCTTTGTAAAATTTGTCCGTAATTCTAGGAAGCTCTTCTTCCGAAATACCTGCTCCCTGGTCAATTACTTCAATTATAACCATCTGATCTTCCTGATAGCTACGCATTGTTATCGTAGTGTGCTCCTCACTAAACTTCATGGAATTGTGCAATAGATTAATCACCACTTGTTTTAATCTATTCTCATCTCCGCACACCAACAATTGTTCATCTGGAGTTTCAGTCACCAATTGAATCTCTTTTTGGAAGGCGCGCGCTGAAAATTGTTGCTGGACATCCATAAGAAGCTGGTTCACTTCTAGCTCTGTCTTATGAATCTCCATTCCACCTGCCTGTAACCGCGAAAAGTCTAGCAATTGTTCCACCAATCCCGTTAGACGATCTGATTCCTTAACAATGATCTGCATTGCCATACGTGTCTCTTCCTTGTCTTCCATATCACCCGTCAACACCACCTCAGACCATCCTTTAATAGAGGTTAAGGGGGTTCGCAGTTCATGGGAGACGGACGAAATAAAGTCATTCTTGATTTCCTCTGCTTTTTCTAATTCACTAGCCATATAGTTAAAGGTTTCAGCCAACGTTCCAATCTCGTCGTCTCCACCCTGCCTAGCTCGCTGACTAAAGTCACCTTTTGCCATTGACTTCGCCGCACCCGTAAGCTCAACGATGGGAGTAATGATCCGCTTAGATACAATCAAATTTAAAATAAGAGATAATAGGACAAGACCAGCTCCAACGCCCCAGACGAGCAAGGTAATCTGATTGACTACCTTATCAACTGCTTCTACAGAGGTCACATAGCGCAATACTCCAGCCGTAGAATCATAATAGGTGAGCGGTTTAGACACAGCGAGGATATGTTCACCTATATCCTCACTTTTGCCCGTCCAAATCCCTGTATTACCTTTTAATGCATCCTGCACATCTTGAGTAAGAATACTTTTCCGTTTGGTAAAACCGTTAAAATCTAAAATCACATTACCTTCTAAATCAATAATTTCAACATGCGCCAAATCATCTTGTGACGTATGCTCGAAAATATATTTCGCCTTATTTTGCAGATTATAATATTGAATGTATTTGTTATAAAAGGCAGTAGACACATTAATGCGGCTAAGCAGAGCTTGTTCTGCTCCACCGTAATAAAAACTACGTACCCCTAAAACAAATGAACTCCCAAGCACTAGAATTACCATTAACACTACAAAGGTAAAATTCATGACTAGACGTTTTCTAATCCCATACATGTTCTATGTTCCTTCTTTCCACTGATAACCAAATCCCCAAATTGTCTCCAGGAATTTTGGTTTTGATGGATCATCCTCAATTTTTTGCCGAATACGTCTAATGTTAACGTCCACTACTTTCAGATCCCCGATATAATTTTTGCCCCAGACTTCATTTAAGATGTCATCTCGACTAACCGCACGATCCTTTTTCTCCATTAATAAATGAATAATGGCAAATTCCTTAGGCGTACAATCTATTTCCTGTTCGTTTTTTACTATTTTTCTATCCGTTAATCGCAGGGTAAACGGACCTAATGTAATCAATTCACCTGGTTTGATCGAGGAAGGTATCGTTTCCACCCGTCTTTTAAGTGAATTCATTCGAGCAATCAGTTCTGTTGCACTGAATGGTTTTGTGATGTAATCATCTGCTCCTATATTTAATCCTTCAATTTTGTTTACTTCTTGGGCTTTAGCAGTCAACATGATAATCCCCAAATGTGGATACATCTTCCGCAGTTCTTGACACACCTCTAGTCCACTGATTCCTGGAAGCATCACGTCTAACACAGCGATGGCGATGTCTGGCTCCTTCTTAGCAATTTCCAATGCCTTTTCGCCTGTGTCCGCCTCTAACACTTCAAAGCCGTTTCGTTTAAATTGAATCCGCACAAATCCTCGGATAGATTCTTCGTCTTCAAGCAATAATACCTTCATCTGTCTTTGCTCCCTCCTGCTATGTATCTAGATGCTATGTTGATCTAGCTATATTTTGCGAAATGCCTCTTGTAGTTGTTGCAGATTAAAGAGCATTTTTCGATAAATCGGCTGTTCATCTGCTGGAATTCTGCTCATATCGGTTGGGTATAGCACGATAAAGACGTGCTCACCGTTTTCATCAATAACGCTATAATCTTTTCTTTGTAGCTGTAATTCCTTCTCTTTGTTAGTCCATTCCGATTTTTTAATCGGATCAATGGTAAATAGCTCAGCTGAAGGCTTTCCTTGGGAATCTACGTATAAAAATGAGATCGTGCCTGCTTCTTTCGTTGAAGCTAGCCTTACCGTGTAATGACCGGCCCAGTAATTTGGTATATTTACTTGAAATCCATTGCTAATGTCGTCATAGGATTCTTTTACTTTAATCACACTTTTTTGACCGTCCCATTGATACCACTCTGTAAGCCAAGGGGTATCGACCATAGACAAATCTTCTGAGCCTACTGGCTGTACCAGCGTCGAGATTTCAATAATGCCATCGTTATTAATGTCCTTGCTGTAGGAAGAATAGGGCTTAAACATCACATTATCATGATTGGTCAGCTCGACCTGCGTCAGCTTGCCCTGCTTATTCACTAAAAGCGCTGTTTGTCCTGAATGAGCTCCGACACCAGAATCTAGGAATATCCCATTTTGTTCCTTTGTTGCTTTACCTAATGAAACATTTTCATAGCCATTGATGGACCAATCTAGTTCCAGCTGTTGAACCATTTTCATTTTTGAAATAGCTTTGTCATATTGGTACACTTCCGCAGGAGCTTTCATTTTGTCTCGATCTAGCTTAAAAACATAGGCATTGGATATCCCGCTCTTGTCTAAGTCCCCTACAATGGCTTCCTTACAAGATGTTTTTAGAATTTGGATCATTTGTCCATCCTTCCACTTGTATCCACCAAACTCTTTATCTACATCTTCACTTGCCATCCAGCTAACGAAAATCTCTTTTTCCTTATCTCCTGTCACATCCTCAAATGCAACATAATCAACATCTTGCCCTGTTTCCTCAATCTGCCCAATCTTATTCCAGTTACTTCCTGTTTTTTGCATAACAATAAATCCTAAACTGTACTCTCCTAATTTATAAAAAGCCACGACTTCATTGCTTCCATCCCCATTTATGTCTTTTTCCATAATGGCTCCGTTTTCACCAGGGTTATTACGGGGAATCATAAGTGAGCTACCCTGCGGCAAATTAGCTAGTACGGCCTTTTTCACTTCTTCTTGATTTTTATTTAAAGTTGGAGCCTTTAATAATTCATTAGGGGAAGCAACAGGTGTACAGCCTGCCAACAGTCCTATCAACAATAAACCAGCACTCCAATGTCCTATCTTCATAATCATATGTAAGAAACCTCCTGCTAAACTGCATACCTTTCTTTCATTATAAAAGAGTATCACTCTCTAATGTTTGCAAAAAGGTTACGAAAGCAAAAAAAGATCGGTTTCTTATAACCGATCTTTCTGTTTATAACGTTATTGAAACGTTACTGATTATTCTTTTACCATTGCTTCGTATTTATCCGCATCCATAAGTTTATCCAACTCGCTTGAATCAGACAACTCAACTACAACCATCCATGCTTTGTCATAGGAAGATGTATTAACCAATTCAGGCTCATCTTCTAATGCACCGTTAATTTCCAATACTTTACCAGTAACTGGAGCATATAGCTCAGATACGGTTTTAACAGATTCTACACTACCGAATGGCTCATCACGTTGAATTGTAGAACCTACTTCTGGCAATTCAACAAATACGATGTCACCTAGTTCGGATTGAGCGAAAGAAGTGATACCGATGTAAGCCTTGTTGCCTTCTACACGTACCCATTCATGCTCTTCGCTGTAACGTAACTCTTTTGGAAAATCCATCTAACTTCCTCCTTTTTTCGTAGAACACTCGGATGTTTATTCCAAGACTGGTGACGGCAGAGCCGCCATTGCTCCTATAGTGTGAAGTTTGTCCAAAAACAAGAACTTTCCTTATCTATATGAGCAACGGGATCTTCTCAGAGTTTCCCCTCTACATAATTGGACATAAGAGGAGCCTAATCCTCTTCAATACCCAAAATTCGATGTAAACGTTTTTTGACCATATTTAAACCCTTTTCACCTGCTTGGAAATGGCGAAGTGCCAATGTCTCGTCAAACAGGTAGTAAGCAGGAACATATTCATTTTGGAACGCATCTGTTGTTGCCATCTCGTTATCAATCGCAACTGGATGAGTAAGGTCGTATTGAGCAATTGTTTCTTTGATTTTAGCGATATCTGTATCAGATTCGGAACGCGGCATATGAATACCAATTACTTTCAAGCCCTGATCTGCATACTTTTCACGCCACTCGTTAATTTGTGGTAGAGACTCTTTGCACATGTAACAACTAACGGACCAGAAATGTACAAGAATAGCTCTTTCGCCTTGCAAATCTGCCTTAGAAACTTGACCGTTTACCCATTCTGTGATGCCTGGAAAATCTGGAAGTTCCTCACGTAAACGCATGGTTCATGCCTCCTTTAATATAGAAAAGGGCCTAACACTGTAAAGTTAGACCCTTTGTTTGTGTAAGCGTTACTCGATCTAAAACAGGAATTATCCTTTTAGATGAGCTTGGCCTGGACGCCAGTTAGCTGCGCAAAGTCCGCCGGATTGTAGAGCTTGAAGAACACGTAGAGTTTCATCGTTAGAACGTCCAACGTTCATATCAGTTACTACTTGATATTTAACTACGCCTTCTGGATCGATGATAAATAGACCACGGTAAGCTGCACCGGATTCTTCATCCAACACACCGAAAGAACGAGCTACAGTTTTGTTGAAGTCAGCAGCAAGTGGATAGTTCAAACCACCTAGACCATTTTGGTCGCGTGGAGTGTTGATCCAAGCTTTGTGAGAATGAACGGAGTCAACAGATACCCCTAGTACTTCTGCATCCAAATCTTTGAAATCTTCGTATGCATCACTCAAAGCGATAATTTCAGTTGGGCATACAAAAGTGAAATCTAGTGGATAGAAGAACATTACCAACCATTTACCTTTATAATCTGAAAGGGAAACACGACCGAATTCTTTTCCGTCACCAGATACTGTTTCCATTGAAAAATCAGGAGCTTGAAGACCAATAATACGTTGTGCCATATATATTACCTCCTAAGGGAATAGTGAATGTTAGCTACAAGATTTATGATATCAAAAATAATAGATTATAGTCAATATTAATTTGTAATAATTTTTATTAAACAGTGGTTTTTGTTTGAAAATGATCCTCAATCTCTATGTATTTCACCTAATCGCATGAAAATCCTTCTAAATCCTCTTACATTTTCTGTAACAAAAAGTGCCTTTATTTCCCCCACATTTCTTGCAATGTTTCTTCTTTAAAACCAAGTGTGGTCTTCGTACCATTTGTTATGAGTGGACGCTTAATTAGTTTGCCATTGGAAGCTAGCAACTCTAACATCTCGTCTTCTGACATCGTTGGCAGCTTTTCTTTCAAGTTCAATTCGCGGTAGAATTGTCCGCTCGTATTAAACAATTTACGAATGTCAATCCCACTATTTTGCCAGACCTGACGTAACTCCTCCTTCGATGGTGGAGAATCTACAATGGGGATTTCTTCATATGCAACCTCATTCGCATCCAACCATTGTTTGGCTTTGCGACATGTGCTACATTTCGCGTAACTATACAAACGAATATTTGTGCTTGATTGAGTCGATGGTGTGTCTGTCAAAAATCTTCACCCCTTCTATTACATCATGGAATCATACTTTTAAGGCTCCTACATCCTCTAAATCTATAGCCCTCATGCTTTTTCCCTAGTCAACTTCTCTAATCTCTCTCTATGTGACCTAACCTCAATTTCGTTGTCAATAACATATTTTCCTTCTTTAATTTTTGTAAATTCTTCGAGTAAATCCTCATAAATAGTTTTTTCAAGTTTCTCAGCATTTATTCCATTTTGAGTACACTTTCTATCTCCATAGTTTTGAGTAGATGAGCAAGGATATTGACACAAATCCATATTCAAGAATCATGGGCATTCTTATTAGTAATTAGTCCTCTATTTAAGGGGAGGCTACACTGTGTTGAAATCTTACAACTAACACACAGGGCTTATTTAACACAATAAAAACGCCCGAATTTAGATAATTCGGACGTTCGGTTTACTTTCTATTAATCTAGAAATGTTTATTCAGATAAGGAAATATAGGTAATTTAGAAGCTCTTCTTAAAACCTGCATTACCTTTTCCTTACTTGTTGTTCTTCCTTCAATGTGAAGAAGTGGAATCATTTTGGTAAATAAGCCTTCTAAATCAGGAATGGAAGCACCAGCCTCTACAGCGGATTTTACATGACCATGATGCTCTCTTAGTACATCTAAAATCTGTTTTGTCTGGTTCTCATTAAATCCTTCTGAAATAACATAATCCCACAAAACAAATGTTTCTGGGTCTACTGCAAACTCCCTCATCAAATTCAGATAAAATTCTAACCTTTCTAACCTTTGTTCCAAAGTCTCTTTAGTCATTTGCTTTACCCTCTTTATGAGTTTTTATAACAAAACCTCAACTACAACCCACGCAATAGATCGGGCTACAGAAAGTGGAGCACCTGCGTCATAAATTGCCCCAGCTATCACATCACGAACATTATTTTCAAAAACTTCCTCCCATTCAAGAAGGTCTTTTAAGTTCTTTTTAATATAACTGATAGAATCCTCAAAGTAACCTGCTAACTTATCTCCTTTCGGTAGTTCACGTAGTGCGCTTGTAACTTTTTCAATATTTCTTTTATTTGAAATAGTATCAAGTAACTGTTCAAGTGTTTTTCTAGCAACTTTTGTTTTCCATTGAGGATTTACTCTTGCTTCTGTACTGTTTTCAGAAATAGAAGTTTGAATCGAAGTTGCAGAATTTACATTACTATTTTGAGCAAAAGCTAAGGAAGGTACTACCAAAGAAACGGCTAAAGCAGACATTACCAAAACAGGAGCTCTAGGGACATTTTATAACTCTTAAAATGATCTTAGCATCATCCTTTAGATCAACACGTCGCTTAGACCATTGGTGTCTTAATTCTTGTCTTCGTAATATTCTAACTGGCTCTTTCAATTTCAATTTCTTGATAAGAGTCACCCCCATGTAGAACCTAGTCGTCTAATTCATCTCGTTCATTAGCGATACGAACGGAGAGTGTACCAGACATTTTTGCTTGACCTGATGTTAGTCCCACGGTATAATCACCGATCCCCCAAGGCTTTTCACTATATCCGACCCAACTTTTTCCAGGGTTTACTTTTCCACTCATTTTCTGTTTGCCGTTTTCATCGGAGACTGAGATATTAATTGTCTTAGAGCCTGTGTTGTGTACATATACCTTGACCCATCCATACCCCCTATTGACACTAAACTCTTCTGCCATTTCGGTATTAGCTAGGTCTTTGCTAAGTATTTTTTTAGTTTTCATAGGTTGAATGAGTCCTTGAGGAGTAACATTAGATTTATTCGTGACTATTCGATTTTCCTCAGCTTGCTTTACACTATTAGCTTCAGCAAATGTAGGCATAACACTGACACCAGAAAGTACGCAAGCCAAAGCTAAAGCACCAATCGTCATTTTTCTCTTCATAATCATTTGCTCCTTTTTAAGTTTCAAAATATTTACATGATATCCTTTTTCAGTATAAACCTTTTGGGAATTTTTTCATCTCGTAATATTTCTTAGCTTCTTCCTTCAGTTCAAGTCTCTGCGTAGACCAGTGATATTTTAATTCTTGTCTTCGTAATATTCTAGCTGGTTCTTTCAATTTCAATTTCTTGATAGGAGTCACCCCCATATCAACCTTTTTTGGGGAAATTATGTTGTGCTTTTTTATTTAGTCTCCAGAACCCAAAGCCGTAAAAAAATAATAACAGAAGCAAACTAACTAACCAGTATCTTGTGTCAATTGCATAGATTAAACCAGACAGTAGACCGCCATTTATTGGCTTGAATATCCATTTGTTTTTGAAGATATCGTATAAAGTAGTGATAAGCATTAAACCAAATGCGATATAAATATAATTATTTGCCATGACGATCGCCTCTCTTTTATCTAGATTTCATCATAAAACCGCCACTGTATACTCTAAAAATAACACCATTTCCTTTATTTTTGTTAGAAACTAGAAAAGCCGCAGGTCAGTCCAAAGTGACTGTTCAGACAGCAACAACTGGTAAGTAATCGAACGGTCAGCTCCTATTATCTACGGATGTAGATTGCAAGTGGACAGGAGCCACAGAATAAGAAATTTTGTTTGTAAATAAAAGTGTAACTTAAATCCAAATAAATAGATAAACGTCAGAGTACAAGAGCTCTGACGTTTATCTATTTAAAAGTTATTATCGGGAAACAATCTGTAAATCGTATTTTAATTTCCTACGATTTTTTCTTTAATTCTTTGAACCCACGATAGACGTTTACTGAAGCTGATATCCCCAATAAGATTAGTAGCATTGGGTTTACTTCGGAATTTAAATACAGGTAACCTAATAGACTAAACAGGACGACAGCTGTAAAAAAAGATCCCAAAGATTCCATTGTATACTCTCCTCCAGCTATCTTTAAAAGTAGATACTATCTACCATAGATCGAGATAACTACTGGTAGCCAAGCTATATCGACATTTACACCTTTACCCTCATTTTTGCTAGTAAGTTTTCTTGCAAATTTTGAGTTTCCCCATGACATAATTGCTGAAGCAACAGATAGACTTTTCCCACCTGGAACCAGCCCAATGATTACTGACGCTAATGACCAATCGGTTGAATATTCCTCACACAAAGATGCAAGTTCTTTTGTTTCTCTATTATTGTATTGCAGTGATATTCCCCACCAAAACTCGTCGTGACTAAATTGAGGATGTACTAGGTCTGTTTTTACTAATTTGTTATTTTGTATTTGATATTCTCCGCTGTTTAAAGCGTCATTGATTGTCTTAACACCACGCTCGAAAATACTATACGCTTTCTCGCCAATCAGTTCCTTAGCTTTAGGATCGAGATGTAGTAAATTATCTTTACCTAAGGTTACATATTGACCCATGTCAACTTTTAAACCTGCTAACAAGGAGAGTCCTTCTTTGTCCATCTCCACTTGAATATATTGTTGTTTTTGTTCGATCGACTGATTAGAGTCAATGTTAGTTGAAGCTACTGCTGGAATAATACCACCCATTGATAGCATGGCTACAGATAATACTCCAGCTAATATTTCCTTTTTCATAAATAACACTCCTTTTATAATATACCAAATTAATTAAAAATTACAAATATTTACTTTATCATCTTGCAAAGTTCAGCGTTTGTAATGGGAAATCCTAGTTGTCTTCAAAGAATAGCTGAAACACGGCTTTATAATTATTCCCCCTACTGGGCTTTGTAAAGTTTCCCGTACAACTATTCATGACAGCATCTCTTATTTGTCTAACTTCTGTGAGTCAAGTTCCTGTGAATTTTTGTAAATCGAAACCATTCTGTGATAAGATAGGTGTGTATTAATGTATCACCATTGGACGTTCCTCACGTATCGGGTGAGGGCGTCCATCTAAACTTTCATTGTTCACCACCTCCTCCAAAATTTTTTCAAAATCACTTTCTTGTTGAGCTGTAGCGTGGCATCTATGTTCTTCGAAAAGTGCCAAACATCGTATGAAATTTTTACTACTATTCGTGATAGTAGTAAAAGTCATACATCGCAAAATTTCTTTCACACCATTTTTAGGTTGTTTATTTTGAAAATGATAAATAGCTAATTGATACCTAAACCAAAGATGGTGTTCTACACTACTCGAATCATGATAATCGTGAAAAGAGCCTATTTCTTCTGAGAACTTATCTAGTATGGCGTCTACAGTAAATCCATGTTTATTAGCTGATTCTACAATTGTCACTAAACCAGACAATATCTCTTCTGGATGATCTTCAAGAAATGTAATGTAGTCAGCAAGGACACTTGTATCTCCCATAAGTACATCTAACCTATACATGTTTTCTTTAGCCAGCAGTTTAAATTTTTCCACTTCTATTCGTCCCACCTCGTCAAGTAGTTCAAACCAACTAAGGTCAACATAGCTAGACACAAATTCTTTTGCTTCTTCGAATAATCCCTGTTTTTCCAAAGAGACTGCCTTTAGAAGATGTCCTTGTCCATAGTAAACAACTAAAAGACTCTCTGGATTAAACAGTTTGATCTCTATATTTTTGCCTCTCTTTTTCTTGGACAACTCATCTCTGTGAACCAAGATAGCAAGCTCTTTTAATTCATCTGCGTATTTCTCTACCTCTTTCCACTTATGCAATGTCCGACAATAGCAAGCGAGTCGTAAAAGAGCCTCCAATTGGTGTTCCTCAGACAATCTTTTCCGAAAAGGTTCGAAATGAACAGCAGCCTTCCAAACTGCCTCAGTATTTGCTTTTTCAGAGATTTGGAACAAACGATAGTGACTCATAAGAAATCGTTCTGAGTGGCTATTTTCCTCGTTATCAACCACCAACTGGTAAAAATAAATGGACTCCTTCTGTTTTCCCTTATAAAATAGCTGTTTAGCTACATCAAATAAAACTTCGATGTATTTAAGGTCTTCCAATAATCGTGGGATTATCAACTGAATACAGTCATGTCTACCTATTTCTGCACAATTGACAAGATAGGCTCTAACTCTCCTTTTAGCCACCTTTCCCTTTGGAAAGCACTCTTCTACATATAAATCGTACAGCCATCCAGCAGGCTCTCCAAAAGCTTGTCCAATAGCATTTAATTGATCGACCGTTAATGCTCTGGTAGGATTCCCCTTCAAGAATCCGCTCAAGTGTCCAATATTGATACACGACATTTCACTGAGTTTAAGAAGTGTGTAGCCATGTGACTTCAAGCGCTTTATAATTTCCGACCTTATGGATCGTACTGCATTATGTTTTGGAGCAATCATGTAAACACTCCTGTTTAACGTATTGTTCAAAGTGCTATTTCGAATATTTTTTCTACTCTGTCCCTTTTTATTGATGTTTCGTCAGTGTTAATGGCTCCTTGATGCGTTTCCTTTTCATCTTCTTGAAACACTACTATAAAATCAATCAAAGGGTTTGAAGCCCCCCATATCAGCATAATACATGCCTCCCAAAGACCAATTTCACAAAACTTGCCAAAATAGAGTAGCATACTGGAATGCCTAAATTTTAGGCATTCCCTTCAAAAATGCTTACTTTTCAAAAATATCTTTATATTTTTCCTCAACTTCATCCTTTAGATTTTGATAGTGGCTATTTTCTGATGCGAACCCCCGTTCCTTACTATCAGACCCGTTAATATCAAATTTACCTTGGTATACCCCTAACAAACTATAGCTTTGACCGTCATGAGCTTTTTTTAAGAACAGAAGGTACTCTTTTCCTTTTTCCATAGGTGTAAAGCCCTCTATTGTTTCTAAATCGTCTTGATATTTAGAAGAGCTTTCTACATAAGCGGCGGCTTGAAGAACAGGAATAACCTTTGTATCAGTGTCTCCTTTAAGGCTTTTGTCAATAATGATATCAGTTTTTGTGTAGAATTCTCCAACTCTTCCTACTGAAGTATAGTTAAAGGTTGGCTCATATTCTGAGAAATTCTTTTCAAGATGTCCCACTACAATATACTCTGCTTCTTTTTCTAATGCTGCCACATTTTCATAACCTTTTACTTTAGCTTCTACCTTTATTACTTTTGATGGTGTCAAAAAATAAAACCCACCTGCTACCAATGCAACCGAACAAACAATAGTTCCTGCCAACTTCTTGATGTTCATTAATTAATTCCCCCACTTCAATTTCAAATTCTTTTCATCATCTGTCTGAATATCTGTACTCAGTTTAACCGAATGCATAATCAAATCTGAATCTGAGTCATTATGCGCTAAACTTAGAGCATGTCCCATTTCATGAGTGAATACCCCTCTTTGTTCGTCAATTCCAATATATGATAGGGCATTGTCATATCCAATTACGTCTATATTATCCCAAATACCATTCAGTCGACGATCTCGATCTCCGTCAGCAAATGGTATCATTATCCCAAATAAATCCTCATTATCAGCATTTGTAAGTATCACACTTACTATTGCCCCAGAGTTACCTTCAGATATCTTTACTTTTTTTGAAACCCCATTCCAAGCCTCAACTCCAGCTTTCATTACTTTCTTTTGGTAAGAAGAGCTTCCTCCAGCTAATACATATTTTATGTTTTTAACATCCGAAGCCCGTAAACCACCTGTAAAAAGATATTTTTTTCCATAATCAGCATATGCTACAGCAGAAAAAAGAGATACACATGATAAGGTAGTAACAATTGCAATCTTTAGTTTTTTTCTCATTCGTGCATTTCCTCCTAATTTTAAAGGACTGTCAGACATCAAATAGCTGAAAAAAAACGGCTATTTATATATCACAAAGGCTTCCGTACAGTCTATTCTAGTCTCAACATTCACTTTATAGTTTTCGTTATCTTCTGAATCAAAACAATATATTCATCTAACTGCTGGCTCAGTTGCAACACTGTTGGGCTTAAAAAGGAACCTTCTGTTCGATATAGTTCCACTAATTCTTTGTCTTCAAAAGTCTTCAATAAATCATTTTCAGACAGTGAATTAATGCTTTTTCCTCCTTTTATTCAATGATATAATTTTCCTGAACAACATTTTTGTTGGTCAAAGTGGGGTGTTCCAATTAGTTTAGCGACCGTTGGAACACCTCGTTGTTTTAACTGATACCAGTCAACTAAATTCCTCCTTTTTCCTGTTATTGATTATTTTACCATCCGTTTAGGGGAATCCCCCTAATTTTTTTTCGAGGAAACGTTCTAACTGTATTTATGATGAGTAATAAAAATTTTCACAAAAAAAAAGAACGCTATTTATTTAGGAGGGCACTGAAAATCTTACGATTTTCCGAAGGAATTATATAGCTTCATCAAAAAAAAGACGGCTCAAATTCATTTCTTGAATGCAAGAGTCGTCTTTTTACCATTTTCATCGGTTTATTATTTTGTTTTTAATCCATTAATTTCAATATTCTTTTTAAGTTTACAGTGAATATAGCCATTGCCCCTTGTAACTCCATGCCAATAAGACCCGAAGATGATGCCACATCATACCCGTGTCTGTGTTTTAGCTCACTGTTTTTCGCTTCAATTTTATATCTTTCCTTTGATTTTTCTTTAAAGTACTCACTCTCTTGGAATTTTGCCTGTTCAGTATGTTCACTGGATTTAATACTCACTGAGTAACTTTTGCTTTTTGCTCCGTCTTTATAACAATCCTCTTTCAATGGACATTGCTTGCATTTCTCAATATCAAAGTAATACGTATCCGTTTGATTTTTCCCTACACCTTTTTTCCCTTGTCGAGCTTTACGGACTGCCATATGTCCTGCTTTACACACATACATCCCGGCATCCTTATTAAATTCAAATTCATCTTCCTTTTTACGATTCCCTTGCGTAACGAGAGGGTTTAATTTAGAAACTAGTTTGATTTCATTCTTTTTACTGTAAATAATATTATCTTTTTCCGAATAAGCTGTATCACCGATAACTGTTTCAATCTCCATGCCAGCTTCTATACTTTTCTCAATCAACGTTTGTAATTGCTTTCCATCACTTTTTTCTCCAGAAGTAATTGTTGCGGCTGTGATTATCCTTTCTTCACTCATTGCCAAGTGTGTTTTGTAGCCAAAAAACGAGAAATCTGCACTTTTATGACCAAGTTTTGCATCAGGATCTTCTGAGATTTGCAACTGTTCGAGGTCATCAGTGACAGTTTCTTTCAGTAGATTTAACTGTTCTTTTACTTTTGGATACTCGGAGATATTGCCTTCTTTTTCGATTACGTCAATGAGCTTTTGACAGTAGTCTATTTCATCCTCTAATACATTGGATGTTGTTTTAGCAGGGAACTTCTGCTTCATATTTTCATCTATTGTGTAGACGGCTTTTCTTAATTTCTTTGATCGATCCGTGAGGATCTCCTTCGGAGATTTTTGATTATAGCGAGCTTTCGTATGAGTAGCATCAACAATAATAGCTTTACTTTTGATAATCCCCTTTTCAATAGCGATTTGAACTGTTTTATTAATAAGCATATCTAGAAGGTTAATGTCTTTTAAACGTAGCTTTCGAAATTTGGTTAAAGAACTCGCTTCTATCACTTTCTCCTCTGGTACCATATGGAGAAAATACTTAAATGACATGTCATATTTCGAACGTTCAACCAAATCTACATCAGACAAATCATAAATAGACTTCAACAATAAATATTTAAACATACGAATAGGATCAATAGCTTTACGACCATTATCTAGGCAGTATTTATCCTTAAGCTCGTCATACACAAAAGAGAAGTCCATAAGTTCGTTGATTTTTCGTAACAAATTATCCTTCGGAACGACTACATCATATATAGCTATAAATGGACTGAGGATCATTGATTGTTGTTTTTGAATCATCGTACCCACCCACATAAATTGATACTTTTATTATACAGAAAAAAGGTACAATCACCTCGAAAAATGAGGGATTATACCTTTTTTTTGTTAAGTGGACTTTTTCAGTGCCCTCTTTATTTAGCGCTCTCTTTTTTATTTGAGGATAAAAACAATTGAATTAATGACCAGGATCAACAAAATAAGATTGAGCTTTTTGCGGAGAATTTAATTCTTTAGCACTTGCAGTTTCAGTATTTGCTGTAATGCCAAGAGTCATCACTAGGGCTAACGACAACATCAACATTCCATATGCTTTTCTCAATTATATCCCCTCCTTTTTGTTTGCAATATCAGTATACACCTCTTTTAGTCTTACAACATATTCCAAATCCATTGATTTTGAATTTGTTGTAAACAAAGCTAAAAATTCGGTCATGCATTCTGCAAGTTCTTGAATTGCATAAACAGCTCCAAATGTCTTTAAGCTTAGTAAATATGATCTTGCTCCTTCATTAAATATGCAATTTTTGGTCAAATAATTCCCTTTATACTGGAGATATTTACCGATAGCTATTTTTTTATAAGGAGTTGTTGGATTTTGAGGTAGAAATTCTGGCTCAAGGTTAAAAATTTCTTCAATCGAAGTAGAATCATTCTCCTGAAGATACAAATCTAATAATTCATTGATTACATGTATCTTCAAGTCACTTTGTACCACTTCATAGCATTTTCGTAGTGCTGGAATAGCTATACTGAAATGTTTCCTTTTCCCTTGTATAATAGCTCTAGTAATTTTACATGAATCGGAAACGAACTCAAATTCGTATTTTTCTAAAAAGTCCAAATGGTACTCTGCCATACCGTAATTTTTCATGAAACCATAGGAATTTATCATAGATAAATAAGCTCTAGCCTTCAACTCGTTGCTTGAAACATCTAGTCTAAGACCTGCTTCACAATACTCGATACACTCATTATATTTTTTAATATTATGAGCATGTAAAGCCATTTTAAAGTAATATGTTATCTTTTCATCATCAGATAAAAAATCAACATAGTGAGTGATTTCTTCACCATCTCTAAAGGATTCTTCCAAACGTTTTAAATTTTGTCTCTCAATTGAATCAATTTCATAAATCAGAGCCCTACGGGCTCAAGGGTTTTTGAGCATAGAAAAAGGAGTACCTCCCCAAATCTCTAATAAGTTAAGTGCGATCTAAACTTAAGAGGTGGTGGTGACTCCCAGTGTCTATTATAAAACAAGGAAGCCTATTTGATATACAAGAATTATTCGACTTAGAACCTCCCAAACGTTTTGAGGCTATTTTCTCTACTCTTGACATTGAACCGATTCTTTTCTATATTTCCAAAAAATCGATCTATGGAGCTCCTACTGAGTTGAATTATGCTGCCATGCTGTATTCTCTGGTCGCTCGAATCGTAGAACGGATTCCAACTGTGAAAGATTTGCGGAAACGTTTAAAACATGACTTTATCTTTCGAATGGAATGCGGTTTTCTATTTTGTGACAGTCTTCCTTCCGAGGCATCGTACTCTCGTCTGGTTCATAAACTTTCTGAAACAGCACACCTCGAAAAAGTCCAAGACAAGTTACTCTTGCAAGCAATTCAGGAAGGGTTCATAGGCGATGAAGCAATTGCCATCGATGCAACCCATTTTGAATCCCGTGATCGTGGTGTGGAAAAAGAAAAAAAGACGAAACCAGAATTGAAAAAACGCGGACGTAAATCAAAAGCAGAAAAAGATATCTACGACAAGCAAAAGCAAGAAAAGGAAGCCCAGAAGTCCTTATATGAAAAAACCATTGCAGCTCAACTGGATGTGACGTTGGAGGACCTACGGTCCCAAGTTCCTATCAAACCTGATTGGGGAATTAAGAAAAATAGTGATGGAAAGAACATGTTTTGGTTTGGATACAAAGCTCATCTTGCAGTCAGTACGAAAAGTCAGTATATTCTTTGCTCCCTCATGTCCTCTGGAAGTATGAACGATGGGAAAGCAGCGATTCCTTTGTTGAAGGGAATTCAAACTGTCCTGCCCAATCACATGCGATATGCAATCATGGATGCGGGATATGACTATGTCCCGATCTATCAACAAATCGGACGAATGAACGCACAAGCGATTATTGCTTACAACAAGCGGAATGAAGGAGAAATGATTGGGTTCGATTCACATTTTGCGCCAACTTGTGTTCGAGAATGCTCTTATCGTTACGACAGTTATGATAAAAAGTACAAAACGTTGAAATTTGTACGGCCAAAAGAATGTAAAGACTGTCCATTGTCTCAAGATTCTCTCTGTCAAAAAGTCTATAAAATCAAGGCTGAAACCGATCTTCGAAAGTACACCGCGCCAGCCAGAGGAACGAAAACGTGGGAAGAACTCTATGACCAGAGAACAGCTGTGGAGCGAGTACATGCTTATTTGAAGGAGTTCTTTCAGCTAAACAATGTCCGATATCGCACAGGAAAGAGGGCAAAAGTCCATTTTGATTTGGTTACTCTTGTTTATAATGCATCCAAGTTAGCAGTGGATCGAATTCGTAAGGAACTGGCAAGTAGGATGAAAGTAGTAGCTTAATTTTTTCAAAAAAACAGCATAGATCCCGTAGGGATAGTCTAATCATTTTTGAAAAAAGCCTTTATGAAATTGATTCAATTAAGTATTTTTGATATAACCCTTTAGCTATGTTATGTGGTAGCCCATGCTGTCTAGAGTACTTCACGATTGTGTTATAGAGCGTTACCTTTGTATCGTTGTTTGTGCTGGAATCTGCAAATCGTTCCAAATGCTCCAGCGCTGAATCTGTTTCATGCTTAATATTTTCTAGGAATTTGATTGCCACTTTATCAATCAAAGAAGGGTTAGCAATTTCTATGGCTTCTTCCAAAAGATCATCGTAGACATCATAACGATATTCTGCCCTAATGCAATATTCAATTATTTCCTCATAAGGGATTTCTAAAACATCGGCAATTGGCTTTAAAGTACTCAGCTCTGGTCCTTTTGTTTCACCATTTTCAATCTTGGAAATCCCTCCCTTGCTAATCCCTGTCATTCTTCCTAATTCCGACAAGCTGATTCCCATTTCTATTCTTTTCTCTTTTATTAGCTCCCCCAATGTTGTGAAAGTTAGGCTTTCCGACATACAAATCCCCTTCCTAATTTATCAGTAGTATCATTACATCCTTTATTAATATTAACCTAATTCTAACTTTATTGTATATTTTTGTAAATAACAATAAAAAATAATAGATTGATTTATTTTTTATTATCAGAGCATTTTTGAAGGGAAATTTTGAAAGTCGGGGAGACAATGTGCTAGGTCATAAACATTCAAACCATAGCTTTAAACGGTCATAAATACCCCCCTAGATATCTTATATGAATCTCTGATAAAATGTATGTTTCATCAAAGGGTATCAAAGAAGAGGAGTATGGACGTTATGATGACATTTATTATCGTATCGTAAATTCTTCATCTAGGGTGGAGCTATGGAAGTGTTCAGTCCCATATTGGAACATGCACATGCTGAATGGATGTAAACTATTCCCCCTTTCAAGAGCTATCCAGTCATCACGAAACAGAAAAAGCCATCCATGTAGGATAGCTTTTCTCATAACAATTCTAAATTTCTCCTACTTCATCTGGAAATTTGCGGGATAACTTGCGGCGTTACTTACGGCGTTACTTACGGCGCTACCGTTACTTACGGCGTTACCTTGCGACGTAATTTGATTTGGTTTCAATTGTATCGCGTTACCGTTACTTACGGCGTTACCTTGCGGCGTAATTTGATTTGGTTTCAATTGCATCGCTTGTTCCGAGTGTTGAATTAACACATTTATTTGCTTTTGTTCCCATTGTTTGATTAATTTCTCACTCTGTGAACTAGCAGGAAAACGGTTTATTTCTGCTTGTCTTTCTGCTAGCGTTTTAATTTTATTAGGATTAGCTTTATTTACATTAAGGTTATTATATTTTTCATAATATGCCAGTAATTGCTTCTCGGTAACTCCTATTTTTTTAGCTTTCTCAGCAGATGTCTCAACCACTCCATTTGCAGCAATCGTTACTAAACCGTTTGAGTTACCTGGATTTAAAGGAGCTTTACTTGCAGAACCATTGATAGGTGTAAATAAGGGAGTAGAACCTAGTTGAGTACCTAGATTTACACTTTGAGATGCAAAAGCAGAGCTTGCCATAGCACATAAAGCAAAAGCCATTGTAGTTGCCATTAGTTTCTTTTTCATTGAGAAATTCCTCCTAAGTGTTGGTGTTTTTAATGTGAAATTCATATGTTCATGTCCTTCGTTGTTTATAATTTATCAGTTCAATCTGGAGTTTAAATGTAGTTAACATGGAGTTTAAATGAAGTTTAGAAACTCTATCGGAAGCGAGTCGTAAAAAGTCAATTAACTAGAGTGTTTTCCCATTTTATTTAAATAAGAGTATTTTCTACAAATGAAATATGCCAGTTATATCAAGGGTTTTTAACATCCTAAAAATTAGATAATTTTAATCGTATTGTTAACAGAGGTTGGATTGTAGATGTGTTCATATATGACTATCTTATTATAATTAACTTATGTCATCATAATTAATTTTCAGTTCTCCTAGTCGAAAACTTAGAAATTTAATTTGTTTATCTAATTTCTTTCGATTTTGAAATGTCCCTTGCTTATATACTTTCTTTAAGTTTGCTTCTCCTAGCATCTCCCTTAATTTTATAAATCCAAATAAGGTTTCTATTTTGCTTATTTGTTGTTTCAACAATTCTATATCAGGTAAATCCTCAATCAAAATGTCAGGGATAGAAATTTGATTTAATGCATTTGTCGTTATGCATTTAAAAAAATCTTTGGTCAATAAGTCGACTAATCGTCTACTTTTAGTGTACTTTGATCTGTCATTTTTACTTGGTCTTATTTCTAATCTTATTATTCCCCTAGCTTTTTCTATTACATCTAGAGATTGCTTATCATTAATGCATTGTGGTTCTTTTTTGTAGAAAATGATTTGACTGCTTTTATTTTTATACTCAATTGTTTCACCATGCCCATAAACTATAGTTTTCTTAAACGGAAGCGATTTTACTGATAGTACTCTCATATACTCTTCAACCCTGCTTCCGACTTGGAAATTCCAGCAAACATCTATTCCTCTATCTGCAATTACCCATTCTTCCTTAGGTATGTCAATTTTCAAAAGAAAATTTAGGTGTTGATTTAATTCTATGTAAAAGCGATCTATATCGGATTCCTTAATGAGTGTTACATTATCACCATATAAAAATTTAGGAATTGAAACTTGAATAATTATTGTTCCAGTTCCAGCATAATAAACAATGAAAGGAATTCGTTCATCTTTTATCTGGTACATTATGCTTATTTGATTTGTGATTCTATCTACATATGTTTTATATATGGGAGCGGAATTGTACGAATAAATGATAGCACCAGACACAAGATTGTAACGATCTTTGATGATTATATTGCTCTTTGGATATCATTAAAAAATACCCATGAATCCTCTATATTTCAAGAATCATGGGCATTCTTATTAGTAACTAGTCCTCTATTAATGAAAAGGCTACACTTTGTTGATTAATATTACAACTAACACACAGGGCTTATTTAACACAATAAAAACGCCCGAATTTAGATAATTCGGACGTTAGGTTACATAATAACTTATTCGGACTCAAACCTAGGTTAACCTTGAATCCAATCTGTAACAGCTAGACTTGATCTTTTAGGAACCATGAATGTTCCGCTTCCAACATATCTTGAACTAAAAATAGAGTCCTCGTAAAGCTTGAAGAAAGTAGCTTTATATACTGGGCATCCTACAACAATCCAAGTCTTTTTAGCAGGAATTGATTCATTTTGAACATTTACTGTTGTTGAAACACCTACAGTACTTCCTACCGAATAACCGAACTCTGCAGATACTATATCATTAAAGCTTGCTCCAAATGCTGCATTAAGTTCAACACTTACATCTTCATTTGCTGATAAAGCGATTTCTGCCTTGCAAGAACCTGACTTTTTGTTACAAAAATATTTACCCCGAGCAATTTCATCTGATCCATCTACATTTTTGGCTTTCTCTTTTTCAAAACGATATTTCCTAAGGTCTAATGCTGCTTTATTTTTGTTTTCATTCTCTTGTTTTTGTTCCATTTCCGAAGGCGTATCGATTACTCTTATTGATCGTAACTTAGCTGTTTCAGAAGGTTTTTCCAAACCGTATTTTTTTACTAATTCTTCTTGGTTTTCAGGAGTTGCATAGATAACCTCATTAGTCTGAACTGGCTGCTTATTTAGATAGACAACATCGTCATTTGGCGTTTCATGTTTTTTCGCACTTACACCTGATAACCCTAACCCGAAAATACTGTTACAGATAATACTAAAAGTGTTGCCAATGAAGCAAAAGCCTTTCTTTTCATAAATTTCTCCCCCAACAGATACTAATATAAAAATATTAGCATATTTTTTCGATTTTGGAAATTGATTCATTTTATGGGTTTTTTAGGTTTCCTTTCTTTTTTGTTTCCAAAACAACGTTTCTGGCTCTGGCTTTCAGTTCCAGACGGCGTGCAAACCATTGGCGTCTTAGTTTTTGTTTTCTGATTCTTCTTGCATGCTCACTGTCTCGATCGGAGTCACCCCATACCAACATAATGAAGTCTCCCTAGCGTCTTTAAGTAATAGCTGAAACACGGCTATTTATATCCCAAAGGGTTCAAAAGGTTTCCGTACAGCGTATTCTCATCGACAACTAGTTTAGTGTTTTGTAAGCTTTTGAAAGGCAACAATGTACTCATCTAGTTGTTGGCTCATCTGCAATACTTCTGGATGTAAAAATGATCCTTTCTTGAAAAACCGATGCTCTAACTCTTTACGGAGGACTTCAATAAGCTTCTGTAAATCGTTTGCTAATTGAAAAATTTCTGTTTTCTTATCCTGTAAATGAGTGGTAGAATATCCTTGAGTAACTTTTTTTGTTGCTCAAGGTGGGGGCGTTCCTGTTAGTTTAGCGACCGTAGGAACGCCCATTTGTATTATCAAAAGACATACACTAATTACAAACACCTCCTTTCTTCCTCTTATGTATTATTTTACCATGCGTTACGATTTTTCATATGGAATCAAAAAATTGAAACGTTTTTCAAATTACAACAAAATATTACAAAATTCCCATAAAAAAAGAACGCTAAATTAATAGCGTTCATAAAAATTATAAGTGTCAATAGCCTGGATCATACACGTACTGTATTATCTTAGCTTCTGCAACATGAGAAAAAGAATCAATAGAACCTATGGAAATTACCATTGCTAAAGTCATGAAAATCGTTAGAATTGCCTTTTTCATTTCAATCCCTCCTATTCTAACTAATTATCTTATTCTGTGTAATTCCATTATATACCTCTTGGAGCTTCTGCACCATTTGTAAATCTACAGATTTTTTTTCGCTGAAGTGATAGGAGAGAATACTCTTCATACATTCATTAATTTCTTGATAAGCATTTATTTTTCCATATACTGACATACCAGTAAGGTAACTTTCTAATCCTTCTTGGAAAGATTCAACTAATATTTGATAGGCTCCTTTATATTGATAGTACAATCCCATTGAATAATACTTATACGGTGTTATCGCTTCCATAATCAAAAAATTATCTTCTTGAGAAATTAACTCTGCAATGGAATCGAACTTTTCAATTTGCAAATACAATTCAAATAATTCATTAACTGCATGAATTTTTGAACCCTTACTGGTGTTTTGTAAGCACTCAAGTAACAATGGGATGGCTGTTTCGTATTCCTTTTTCTTTGCCTTTACTGTTGCACTAGTCAATGTAGCTGATTCATGGACAAACTGGAAATCAAATGTTTTATAAACAGTCAGATGACCCTCAAGTTCATCATACAAGCCTAGAAAATAAAGCGAATTAATCATCGCTAAATACGCTCTAGCTTTAAGTTCGGAATCCTTTTCTTCTAATGGAATTCCAGCTTCGCATAGTTCAATACATTTTTGGTATTTCTTAATGGCAAATGCTTGAAGTGCCATACTGAAATATAAAATTACCCTTTCGTCCTCAGACAAAAAATCTACATAGTGAATAGTTTCTTCGCCAATTTTAAATGATTCCTCCATAGTTTTGAAATCTTGTCTTTCAATTAAGTACTTTTGTAGGGATGATTTAGCTATGTACATGGGGATTCCACGCACTCTCGCATAATTAACAATAACATTATAAAGAGCCACCCTCACTTCATTGTTTTCAATGGTGGCGGTAAGGCTATACAAATCCTCCAACAATGTGTACGTATCTTTCTTTGGATTTCCAAGGAATTTTACAGCTACTTTTGTGAGTAATGAAATATTTGCAATTTCAATGGCTTCTGCTAAAAATGCCTCTAAGATATCTGTTCGTAGTTCCACATCAATGTAACGATCAATAATTTCTTCGTAAGGTATTTTTATAGGGTCTGCTAATAATTTGAGATTTTTTAGCTCTGGACGCTTTGTCTCACCAGATTCTATTTTTGAAATGATTCCTTTGCTAACCCCCGATCTTCTTGATAATTCTGATAAACTGATTCCAAATTCTTCTCTTTTTTCTTTTATCAGTTCCCCCAATGTTGTGAAAGTTAGACTGTCTGCCATACTAATCCCCTTCCTTTATTTGTTAATAACAGCGTTGATCCTTTATTATTTTTAACTTAATTCTAACTTTATTGTATATTTTTGTAAATAACAATAAAAAATAATAGATTGATCTATTTTTTATTATCAGAGCATTTTTGAAGGAAAATTTTGAAAGCCGTGAAGACAATGTGCTAGGTCATAAACATTCAAACCATAGCTTTAAACGGGCATAAATCCCCCCCTAGATATCTTAGAAGAAGCATCTGATAAAATAAAATATATGTTTTATCAAAAGATATCAGGGGAGAGGAATATGAACGTTATGATAGCATCTATTAGTCGTATCGTAAAATCTTCTTCTAGGGTGAGGCGCTGGAAGTATTCAGCCCCATATTGGAACATGCACATGCTGAATGGATGTAAACTATCCCCCTTCCAAGAGCCTCTCTTAGTCATAAAAAAAAGCCATCCTTTCAGGACAGCTTATCTCATAACAATTCTAAATTACTCTACTTTTTCTCTATCGCTTGCATCACTTGCATTTCAAATTGTTTCGATTGTTGAATTAACTCCATCAGTCTCTTTTGTTCCCATTGTTGAATTAATTTTTCACTAGGCGAACTAACGGGCAAACTCTTTAGTTCTGCTTGTTTTTCTACTAGTGTTTTAATTTGATTAGGTTTATTTACATTAAGTTGATGATATTTTGCATAATATGCCAGTAATTCTTTCTCGGTAACTCCTATTTGTTTAGCTGTCTCAGCAGTAGATGTTTTAGACACAGTTACAGTTGCACCAAAGTTAGCTACATTTGAGTTACCTACATTTGAAGTAACTCCATTTGAGGGAACTGCATTTAAAGGAACTCCATTTGAGACACTTACATTTGAGGGAGTACCTACATTTGTTTTGATTTGACCAGTTACACCTTGAGATGCAAAAGCAGAGCTTGCCATAGCGCATAGAGCAAAAACCATTGTAGTTGCCATTAGTTTCTTTTTCATTGAGAAATTCCTCCTAAATGTTTGGTGTTTTTGAAGGTATATAAAGTGAATTTCATATGTTCATATCCTTCGTTGTTTATAATGTATCAGTTCATTCTGGAGTTTATCTGTATTTAAAATGGAGTCTAGATGAACTTAATAGTTAGAAATAAAAACGAAGCAAAGAGCTATTCAATGAGAAGAAGAGGGATGAAGACATTATGATGGCATCTATTAGTCGTCTCGTGAATTTTTCATCTAGGGTGGCGCTATGGAAGAAACAGAAAAAGCCATCCATGTAGGATATCCATCTAGAATTGCACTTGTCATATGTATTTCCTCCCGAATTGCTCAGAGGTAGTTTTTTCAAGTTTCTCAGCATTTATACCTTTTTGAACGTATCCTACCTGTTATTTCTCAGTATGTTTTCTTGGCTTAGGATTTATTGACTCTAATAAATTACGTACAGAGACCACTTTATGCTGCTTGATATACACACGAGGTATTCGATAATTTAGCATGCATGCGACTTCATAGTTAATCGTTCCTATTTGTTCGGCTACTTCTTCTAGTGTTATTTCTTCATTGCCAGAACGACCGTAAATGACAACCTCATCTCCTACTTTTGCCTTTATTTTATCCACACTTACCATACATTGGTCCATCGTTACCCGACCTACTACGCTAAATCGTTGCCCTTGTAATAGGACGCTTCCTTTATTCGAAAGTAAACGTGAGAACCCGTCACCATAACCAATCGGCAAAGTAATAATTTGTTCCCCTGGTGAAGCACTATAGGTAACTCCATAGCCTATGCCAAACGACTTTTGCATAAACTTAACATTTGAAACACGGGTTTTTACTTGAAGAGCAGGTTTCAGATTAAGTATATTCAATGATTTTAGATAGACAGATGGGTACAATCCATACATTCCAATTCCCAATCGAATAAAATGAAATCCCCACTCGGGATGAGTCATTGTAGCCGCAGTATTGCAACAGTGAATAGCAGGTAGCTTATGCCCTTTTTCACGCAAAAATTCCAAATAGGATTGAAACCGTTCAAATTGATGATTCAAGTAGGTAATATCCTGTGAATCAGCCGTTGCAAAGTGAGTGTAAACGCCATCCCATTGGAAAACATCGCTTTTATAAATCCCTTTGACGACAGAAAGAAGTACTTTTTTTGTCCTTACTCCAAGCCTTCCCATGCCGGTGTCAATGTTGATATGAACAGACAAACGTTTACGTCCCTGAATGGATTCTTCTTTCTTATCTTGATCAGGTTGGTTTCCATGCTTGTCTTCCGGTTTGTCTCCATGCTTGTTGACCTTCTTCTTTCCCTGCTTCTTGTTTACTATTTTTTCAGCCTTTTTTATCCAATTCGTTTGAAACACAGTGCACGAAATGTTCCATTCGTATGCTTTTTGCACTGCTCTTATAGGTGTATAGCCTAAGATCAGAATGGGACAAGTGATACCTGCCTTTCTAAGAACAATTCCTTCGTCTAAAAACGCAACCGCTAGAGAGGTAGCACCCGCTGCAAGGGCTTCCCTTGCTACTTCTATGGAACCATGACCATAACCATCCGCTTTCACCACTGCCATGATTTGAGTTTTCTCAGGAATATGCTTACGGAAAGTATGTATGTTACTCCGAATGTCATCCAAATTTACTTCCACCCACGTGTCACGATCGTATTTTTCCATCAAAAACACCTCATATACATTTTCCGAAAAGTATATGAGGCTCCATTTCACAATATCCATGGTGTTAGATTTAAATAATGTGATTTTTTTCACGAAATTTTTAGAGAAGTATAAGTGGATAAGTATCAGAGCACAGAAAAAACCATGACCTCTACGATCATGGTTTTTTACCTTTAACAAAGCTTATCCACTCTTCACCGTTACTTGATAACCCGCATGCTTCCGTACTTGGAATACTCCAATATCCATAATTAGATACTGTCCCTTTACACCAAGTAGCTTTCCAGAAACACATTCTAGCTTGTCCAAGGACAGGGAATTAATTTTAGCCAATGTTTCTAAAATCGGATACGTGATATCTACCCACTCGTCTTCGCGCAATTGGAATGGCTTGAACTCTTCAGGAAATTTCTCATAGACTTCTTCGCGCATTTGAATTAAATCGGCTTCTTTTACTTCACCTTTTAACATCTTGCGCCAGTTTGTTTTGTCTGGCATGAATTGGCTCAAATGTACCTCTAGCTCTCCTGCCATCCGTCGAGTTGGTAGCTCTGCAATTGGGATGGCTCGAATTGCTCCTTGGTCCACCCAGCGTCTTAACTCATTGTTTTTGCGAGTCAATCCCACTTTCACATCGCTAGAGAGCGCTAGATATACATAATGCGGAATCATACAATGCTTTTCTCCAAAGCTCTCGTCTCTACAGGTTCCCTGGTCAAAATGACACTCATGCGGTTTTACAATACAAAGATCGTTCTCCGGTAATTTAGTAAAACAAGGATAGCAATAACCACTGTTAAAGGTTTTGTTTGTTTTGCGTCCACAGGCAATACAATTTTTTTGTCCTTCAAACTGAATCGAGATTTGTTGACCAATCCACTCATTCAGGCTTATTTTTTCCTCTTCTATATGAAGATAATAATCGACAGGTTGATCTTTTCCTTGATAGGTATGAGCTAGTCCATGCAACAAACCGCTTTTTTCCAACGCCATGTCACTCCTCCCGCTTCTTAACGTTTTCCTTCCATGATATCATATCCGACAAACTTTGCGCTTTTTCTTCCAGCATGTTCTTATCCCTGTTCGGTCAACCTAAGGAAGTGAACGACTGGAGAAAGGAGTGAATTTTACATGAAGAAGGGAAGAATGGCAAGATGCTTTACATGCTGCCTTGCCCTCATAGGTTTAGCATGGTTTGGGCTATCTTTATGGGGTACTAATGGTATGACCGCCAATCAAATGACCTATGAGCCAATCCACCGCATTGAAACGCAAAAAAAGGTGGTAGCTCTCACATTTGATGATGGTCCTGATCCAACCTATACACCCCGTATCCTGGAAACCCTTCATAAAAACGGGATTCTTGCAACATTCTTTGTCCTTGGCTCCCAAGCAGATAAATACCCTGTCATTATGCAATGGATAAAAAAAGCGGGCCATGAAATCGGCAATCATGGGTATCATCATTACGATTTAAACAAATTAACCGAGCAAGAGATTTATGATGAGATTAAGCAAGCAGAAAAATCCATTTACAAGGCTACAGGTGTCCTCCCTCAGTACTATCGTCCGCCAGGGGGAGTGATTACCACCGATGTGATGAGCGCTGTTCAATTGTCAGGGTATGACATCATCTATTGGTCAGTTGATCCCCGAGACTGGTCATTAGCTCGTACCTCGTCCGTTATCGTTAATAGTGTTAAAAAGCATACCTCACGAGGTGATATCATCTTATTCCACGATGGTGGAATGAATCAAAAACAAACCCTAAAAGCCTTGCAGGAGCTTATTACCGATTTACGTTCTAAAGGCTACAAGTTTGTTACCGTTAGTCAATTATTGGACGAGGGTAACAGAGTTCGTTGAAAATTAGCATAAAAAAGCAGATGGCAAACTGACAGAGATAATCTTGACCCATTGATCGATATCCCTTGCAGCCCCATCTGCTCTTCTTCTCTTACATGTATACTTTTCCTAAAAAGGATCGAAGCCGCTCATTCGTAGGATTATCAAAGAATGTATCTGGTTTCCCTTCTGCCATAATAATTCCTTGATCCATAAAAATGACACGATCAGCCACATCACGAGCGAAATTCATTTCATGTGTCACTACCACCATAGTCATGCCTTCACGTGCCAAATCTTTCATAACCGCCAACACTTCACCAACTAATTCGGGATCCAAAGCTGAGGTAGGTTCATCAAATAGCATGACTTTGGGATTCATGGCCAATGCTCTTGCAATAGCTACCCGTTGCATCTGACCACCTGATAATTTTTCTGGATATACATCCGCCTTATCTCGTAGGCCCACCTTCTCCAATAGGAGCAAGCCTTGTTCACGTGCTTTTTCAACTGGTAGCTTACGTACTTTCATTGGGGCTAACGTCACATTATCTAGAACAGTTTTGTGTGGGAAAAGGTTAAAACGCTGAAATACCATTCCGACTTCTTCGCGTACCTTATTCAGATCCGTTTTCTTATCCGTGAGATCATGATTATTTACAACGATTTTACCACTGGTAATCTCTTCTAATTGATTCATACATCGCAAAAAAGTACTTTTCCCTGAACCAGATGGTCCAATCACGCAAACAACCTCGCGTTCTGCAATCTCTGTGGAAATGCCCTTTAAAACCTCTAGTTTCCCGTAGTATTTGTGAAGATCGGTAACTTGAATAATTGCGCTCATAGTACCTCCCCGTTTGCGGTTACTCTCGGTCTCATCACGATGCCCTTTCATTCTAGCCTACTTGTCAGAAAAATTACATATTTTAAATGTAGTCATGTAGGGATTTGAACTTTGCCGTATCAGAATCATAAGAGACTGACGTATGAGCTCCATCATTAGGTGAAGACGGAGTTGAGTCATTATGTGTAGACAAAAATCCAATTAGTCTGGCAGAGTTTAGTACCACTAATACGGAAGTGATATTGTGCACAAACGCACCAAATACCGGACCTAACACGCCTAATAAAGCAAGCAGGATAGCTGCACTGTTAATAGCAGTAGAAATAATTAGATTTTCTCGTATCACTTGCACCGCTTTTTGTCCCAAACGCATTACATCAGCAATCTTTCGCAAATCATTTGACATCAATACCACATCAGACGCTTGAGCAGCAATTTGCGTACCGTGTACTCCCATCGAAATTCCTACATCCGCTAACGTTAGCGCCGGTGCATCATTTATGCCATCGCCAATCATCGCCACCTTGCGTCCTGCTTTGAGCTGGCGCTCTACTTGCATATATTTCATGTCCGGCATTTGTTCTGCATACACCTGCGTAATTCCTAACTGCTCTGCCATGAACCGAGCTGCTCCGCTATTATCACCAGTGACAACAGCTACCTCTACTCCAGCTTCTGTTAGTTGTTCCACTGTTACTCTCGCTTCGGGGCGAAGTTGATCTGACACTGAAATCATTCCAAGCAGTTTGTGCTCTGAAGCAATTAGAACATTTGTTTTCCCTTCGTTTTCTTTAGTAGTAAGCAAGCTCTGGACCTGTTCAAGCGATATCCCCACCTGCTTGATAAATGTAGGGTTCCCCACATAAATACGTTTGCCCTCTACCAAGCCCTCAATTCCACTACCGGCATGCATAATAAACGATTCTACATCAGGTAATTCTATCTCCCACTTTTTTGCTTTGTTTAAAATGGCCGTAGCGATTGGATGCTCCGAATGCTGTTCGAGAGCAGCAGCCCAACGCATAACCTCTTGAGCGCTATGTTCTGCATGAGCAACCCCTGCAACTGACAATGCTCCTTTCGTTAACGTACCAGTTTTATCGAAGAGCACTGTATTAATGGAACCTAATTGCTCCAGTGCAACACCACTTTTAATCAAAATCCCGTTCTTGGCTGCATTCCCAATCCCCGCCATGATCGCTGTAGGAGTGGCCAATACCAAAGCACAGGGGCAAAAAACAATCAGCACCGTAACGGAACGAACCATATCACCCGTAAATAAATACACAAGGAACGCCAATAACAAACTAGCACTTACAATCCAGACTGCCCATTTATCTAACAAGCGCTGTACAGGTGCTTTCTTCTCCATTGCTTCCTCTACTAATCGCGTTACCTTAGCAAAGGTTGTTTCTTCCCCAACACGCGTTGTTTGAATTTCTAGCGAGCCATTTGTGTTGGTAGTACCTACAAATACTTCATCTCCTAGACGCTTCTCGACCGGTAAGGATTCCCCCGTTAAAATCGCTTGGTCAATTGCAGCCTGGCCGGTTACCACAATTCCATCTACCGGAATTTTCTCACCTGGTTTTACCAATACCAGTTCATCTACTAGCACCGAATCTGCTTTTGTCTCAATCCAATGACCTCCTCGCATTACCCGTGCTTGTTCGGGTGCCATTTCCACCATCTCTTTTAAGGCGGAAGTCGCTTTAGCCACTGTTTTTTCTTCCAGCCACATACCAATCATCATGATGAAGGCAACTTCGGCAGCCGCTAGTAACTCCCCAATACAGACAGCAGCGATAATGGCGATGGTGACCAACACATCACTATTTAGACGTCGTTGTATCCATAATTCCTTACCCGCTGTTAGTGCAATCGGAATTCCACATACCACAATAGCAATCCATGCAGGATCAATACCAGCGATACTGCCCCACAGCCAGCTAATCAGAACACACACACCTGAAAGAATCATACTTCCTTTTTGCAACATACCAATCACCCTTCTTTCTTTTTTGGGTTAAACCTTCTCTTGTTGAGAAAGAGAATCATACTTAAAATTCCCCTAAAAACAAACGAAGCTGCTACCCGAAGGTAACAGCGTTCATGCGGCTTTATGCATTTTTCCATAGGTGAATATAATTGAGCTAGGTAAACTTTTAAATAATCATTACAATTCAAGTATAATTCTTTTTTATAAAGCGTCAAGAACAATTTTGGAATAGAAAATAGGCTCCATTATGTAGCTATGATATCCTCTATTGAATATCTAAATCGTTTCTAAAAAAACGTAGCGATCGTTCCCCGGTGGAATACCCGAGAAACGATCGCCGCATAACTTACCCTTTTTTATTGTTTACTTGACAGGAGTATGACCAGATAAGGTTTCGCTTTTTCTACTTCATTTCCACTACTTCATACTCTTGAGAAGATGAAGTACGTTCTTTCTCTGGTCTAAAGAAAATGGCTGCTATGAAGAAGATAATGAACATACTGCCCATTGCCACAAATATCGAAGTTGGAGAAACGTAATTAATTAAGAATCCATTAACACTTGGCGTAATAATACTAGCTACACTAAAATTCATGCTCGCAATAATTCCAGCTATCGGAATTAAGCCCTGTGGCAAGATATCAGCACAGTAAGCCAATCCGAGCGAGTAGAACGAACCCACTGCTGCTCCTGCACAAGCTAATAACAGCATCATTAGTGGTACAGATGAAGTTGCTAATGGGAACAGCATAAATGCGATGCATCCGACTATCGCACAGTACATCATGACTTTTTTTCGTCCTACCCTGTCACTTAACGTACCAAGTGGCAATTGCAGGAACAAACTACCTACTACGAAGGATGGCAAAATAATGGAAACCGACTCTGCTGAAATACCTGTACGTAAGGCCGCAATCGGAAAGCTACCATTTAGCGTCGTTTCCATAAAACCGTATAGAAAAGCTGGAATCAAAGCCAGCCACGTCATTTGGATAACCATCTTGTACTTCTCTCTTGATTTAACAACCTTCTTCCCATCATTTGCTTTCACTTCAGGTGGGAAAGCGTTACGAATTTTTAACAACATGAAAAAAGCCACCAAATTACAAGCAACAAGAGCCATAAACGGTGCCCACAAACCAAACGGCATTAAATTAATTGCCAAAGGTCCTACGCTAAAACCCGCTCCATAAGAAAGACCGTATAGCGAAAGATCGCGCCCACGTCGCTCTGGTGTAGATGTTGCCGTCACCCAGATCTGACTGGTATAATGCAGAGCAGAATCGCCCATTCCCATTATCAAGCGGAGGATAAACCATACACTTAATGAAGTAAACAATGGGATTAACAAAGTTGAGAATGTTACCAATACAAGCCCAATAAACAGACACGTCCGATAACCCCATTTTCGTAAAAAGATTTCCATCAATGGCGACATAATGAACATTCCGACATAGAGGGCTGCAGCATTCAGACCGTTAGATACAGCAGAAATGCCGCGTTCCTCTAACAAGATAGCAAGCAACGGGAGTGTTAGTCCCTGAGTAATTCCAGCAATAAAGACCACAACGAGTAATGTTGTAAAAGTAAAGCGCGAAGATTTCATGTATGCGATCTCCTTTCCATTAGAAGATCATACACCGTATTCCTACTCTTCCACAACCCTCTACTTTTTCACAGTTTACTTTTTGAACTACCCACCACTTAGCTTCGCTTGAAGTGGGGGAATCCTATGTACGGAAATCTAACGGTTTCTAATTGATTAGGCTAGTCAGCAAGGTCATACAGATGGAATCACCCAAAGTTAATACCCCTATACTAGCTGTCGTTTCAATCGCTGGAATGTCATTAGTCGCAATTGCATTAAGTCACCTGTTCGATGACGTTGAAAAAAACTAGGTGACATTTTATTTAAATGTAGAAAAAAGCGATCTCGCAGTGTTTTTTCCAGTGTAAGTGATCCACCAAATAATAGAAAACGCCACACATATCGCAATACATATAGCAAAATGCCGATCCCTAATAGAACCCCAACCATTACTAACAAGCCCTTTTGTGTTAATAATCCGTTACGAATCTCATCAACTAAACTACCAATAATACGTGGTGGTAATAGCAATAGGACATCAATGAAAATCAGCACACTAATTGCAAAGGCATACCGCTTCCAATGTCTTTGAAAAAACCATGCTAATTGTCTAAATGAACTCACTCTCCAACCCCTTCTTCCCTACAAATCAAAAAATTCGATTAACTATAGAATAAAGATTACTTCACTTCTATCCCTGCTTTTTGCTGTTTCCATTCCTGCTGTAGCATTCCATACACGGCATGATCAACGTAATGATCATACAGCCATTCATTCCCCCGAATGATTCCTTCTAATCTAAAGCCAAGTCGCTCCGGGATAGCACGACTTTTCTCATTTTGCACAGCTGCTGCAATCCCTGCCCTATGTAAATTCCATTTTCTAAATACTAAGTGATCCAGATATGCTTTTACTGCCTGCGTCATGATTCCCTTCCCTTGAAATTCAGCTCCCAGCCAGTAGCCAATCACAGTTTTTCGATGGCTCCATTCGATATAATTGGCAGCAATTCTTCCTGCCATTTGACCTCTATACCAAATCGAGTAATGAGTTCCCTGCAAATTTGCTGCTTGTTGAATGGCAAAACGAATATTATTTTCTGAATCTTCCACATCTCGTACATTGTCCAACCAAGGTAAAAACTCACGCAAATAGTCCCGATTCTTCTCAATTAAGGCAAAGGTGGCTACTGCATCCTCTTCACGTACTTCCTTTAGTTCCAAATCAGGTGATATCACGATATTCTTCATGGTTCTCCCCCTCTGTTTGATCCAGTAGATTGGAACATAATTCTCTATAAAACAAAAATCACCTGCTTGCCCTCTTCAATAGGACAGCAGGTGACCCTGTTATGCTTTCATTCTACTTTTGCAAAACCTGCTCCCGTTCAACAGTGATCTCTCGCACGATCGTGGTTACATCTGAGATTTCCGCAAAATTTTTGCGATTGATAATGAAAGACTGACCAATCTCTAAAGCTAGCCTTTCTGCTTCTGCTCGAATATCTGCTTGTTCAATTCTGTTTAAATCAGCGACTCCTGCTAGCCCAATCACACGTCTCAAGATTTTGCATCCAGCATAACCTACCGTATCTTGTAAGACTTGGGATACATAATCCTGCCAGAAATCAGGAACTCGCGCACTGCGCTCTTCTGCCTGTTTGTGCCACAATCGAACGAACTGCGATACAAACTCATTCCAAACGTCTTCTACCGTATCCAATAGATAGGTACGATAGTGCTCCCGTTTTTGGACGTCTGCTTGTAGCCCATGCTGTCCAGCATAATTTAAGATCAGATTAGCGATTACCGCTCCAATGTCAAAGCCAATAGGTCCATAAAAAGCAAACTCAGGATCAATCACCTTTGTGCTCGTTTGTGTGACAAAAATACTACCTGTATGCAAATCACCATGCAATAGAGCCTCTGCTCGTGTCAAAAAGCCATATTTTAGCTTAGCGATTTCTCGACGTAATGCTTGATTTCCCCATATTGCTTCTACATCTGGACGAATAAGTGGATTAAAATCGTTGGTCTCATGGTCCTCATAAGGATCAGTAAATACAAGATCTTCAGTAATTTTACATAGCTCTGGATTAATAAACTTGCTCACATTAGCCTTCTTAGCAAATGGTTGTGTGCCAGGATCAGACGTAAAGAACAAAGTATGGGCAAGAAAGGTGCCAATATGTCTAGCGAAATGTGGATACACCTCTCCATCAATTAAACCTGCACGGAGCAATTTATGATCGCCCACATCCTCCATAATCGTCAATGCAAGCTCTGTATTGTGATGGTATACCTCAGGCACCAAATCCCCGACCAACTCTCGTTGAATCTTGAGCGCCTCTGCCTCAATACGGGATCGATCCAACGTTAACGGCCATGATTCACCAACGACGCGAGCATAAGGCAAAGCCTGTTTCACAATGACACTTTTACCGGTTTCTTCATCCGTGATTCTAAAAACCAAATTTAAATTGCCATCACCAATTTCTTGGCTAACAAGAGACGCTTCTTTAGTAAAAATCTTTCCCTGATTCTGTACGTATAGAATGGCTTCTTGAACCGATAACGCTTGGTACCCCATATCTTTCCTCTCCTTTTATCACTAGTATCGTTCTACAAATTGATCGTAATGTGCCAAGGGATGGACGATTCCTCCTAGATTGGCCAATAAACGATAGTTGGTTAATAGGCTAACGTGATAAACACCGACCCGCTCCCAGACCTCATGTGGCTCAAGAATATTCCATCGCCCCGAATTCTTTTCAATAAACAAGTCTTTACCGCGAAAACGAATCCAGGTATGGCTGATAGGAACATCTGGTGAAAACAGACGGGACCGTGACAAACAGTCATCACCATATTCCACAGTAAGTAAGAACAACATACGATACGCTTCTTCCCAGCTCCACTGCAATAATACATGCCAGGACCCGCTTTCTTGTTCACTAATTTTACCACGTAAATGGCCAAATGCATGGCTCAACGCATTGCAGGCGTTGCCTGAATCAATCGGCAACTGCCTAATCTCCTGGAGCTCATGTAACAAATGTTCGGCAAATGAACTCCAATCCTTCTCCCCTGTTTCCCGTGTCAATTTGAGTTGATCACGAAACGCTTGTGATATCTGTTTATATTTTTGATAGCACCGCATCATCACCCAATATTTATGCTCTGCCCATATCTGTTCACACCATGCTTTGCTTATCGTAGAAAAAGAAAACCTCTTTTCCGAAGAAAAGAGGTCGTTTGTACATGCCATTTCCATTAAACGCTCCCCCTTATCTACCAGAATTTCAATGTCTCTGCAGGAATTAGCACCGTGCACACGCCAAATTAGTGGTCATGTGTCGGTTGCTGGGTTTCATAGGGCCAGTCCCTCCACCGTCTCTGGATAAGGTATCCAAAAGATATGTAATTGTAAGTAACGTCAGACCCTTATATCTAAGTAACTGAGAGCCTCGTAAATGAATCGTTAGTAGAAATATACACAGACAAACCTGATATGTCAAACAATTTATTCAACTCAGATTTTGTTTGTAAAAGGGTTGACGCTTTTTATAAAAAGGGATAAGATGATCTCCAAGAAACAGCTTAATTTTTTGACAACTACACCAATTATCTACAACTCTTATTGTGAGAAGGCGGAGGGACTGGCCCTATGATGCCCGGCAACCCTCGCATCGACATATCGATGCGAAACGGTGCTAAATCCTACGCATAAGCATGCTTCATGGCTTATGTGAGAGATAAGAGAAGAAGTCCTGTCTATCAGACGCCTCCTTCTCTTGAAGGGGGCGTTTTTAGTTGTTATTCGCTACCTCTACATAATTTTGTAAAATCCTATACCTACAAGGAGGTCATCCATGAGTACAGATCGAATTCTCGTAACCTATTTAACGCAAGCAAAAGATTTACAAAAAAAAGCTGAAGGTATAGCAGTTGGTATGACGGTAGGCTCATGGACGGACCTTCCCTTAGCCAAACAAGAACAACTGCGAGCTTATTTGGGAGAAGTGGCACATGTAGCTCCTCTTGAAACCACCCCGTCTGGCGAAACACGCGGCCTAATAACTATCAGTTATCCGACAAGATGCTTCACACAAGATATCCCCTCTCTTCTTACAGGGGTATTTGGTAAGTTATCGATGGATGGCAAAATCAAACTGATAGATATTCAACTACCCCCTTCTTTTTTACAAGGGTTCCATGGTCCAAAGTTTGGCATAAAAGGTATACGAGAAATAACCGGTGTGCATGATCGACCGTTATTAATGAGCATTTTCAAGTCATGCACAGGCTTGTCGTTAGACGAATTAGAAGTTCAGTTTCGTGCACAAGCAGAAGGTGGCCTTGATTTTATAAAAGATGACGAAATTTTCTTTGCCGATGATAAAGCTCCTTTTATTCAACGCATCCGACGCTTCAAAATCATAGCAGATGAAGTTGCTCAACAAACTGGGAAGCCTGTCTTGTATGCTGCTAACCTTACCGGTCCTAGCTCACAGCTCATTGAGCGGGCGAAACAAGCAATTGATGCTGGTGCTTCCTGCCTCTTATTCAATGCACTCGCTTTCGGCTTCGACCTATTGCAGCGACTAGCAGAAGATCCAGACATTCAAGTGCCAATCATGGCCCATCCCGCACTCGCTGGAGCTTACTACCCTAGTCCTGATTACGGCATAGCTGCTCCACTCTTACTCGGTAGCCTATTACGTTTAGCTGGTGCTGACTTGGTCTTGTTCCCTTCTCCATATGGAAACGTTGCACTAGATAAGCTGGAAGCCAACCAACTTGCCAATCACTTGGTGGGGGAATATGGTTCCTTACAACCTGCTTTCCCAGTTCCTTCGGCAGGTATTCATCCTGGATTAGTCCCACAGTTGTATGCTGACTTTGGTCTAGATCAGGTTGTTAACGCAGGTGGGGGTATTCATGGCCACCCACAAGGCGCAGCGGCAGGCGGTAGAGCTTTCCGCGTAGCCATCGATGCATCCGTAAAAGGGATCAGTCTTACACAAGCAGCTAACGACTCTGAAGAACTGCGACTCGCACTAGAAAAATGGGGAGGTCTCGCATGACAAAACAACTTGTACTTTTTTGCGACTTTGATGGAACCATTACAGAAAAAGACAACATTGTAGCAATCATGCGCCACTTTCATCCCCCGGGCTGGGAAGCATTAACTGAACAGATTTTGACGCAACAAATTACAATCAGAGAAGGCGTGGGTAAGCTTTTTTCCCTACTTCCCTCTTCACTTGAACAAGAAATTACGCAATTTGCTGTAAAGAATGCCAGTATCCGCCCTGGATTCGCTGAGTTTGTCGATTATTGCCGACAAGAAAACGTGACACTACTCATTACAAGCGGGGGTATTGATTTCTTTATCCATCCGATTCTCGCTCCGTTCCAGTTGGATGGACCAATCTACTGTAATGGCAGTGATTTTAGTGGAACAAGCATTCGTATTACGTGGCCACATGCCTGCGATGAGCATTGCCCAACAGATTGCGGAATGTGTAAAACCACTATTATTAGAAATTACGATTCTGCCACTCACACACGTGTTGTCATTGGGGACAGTATCACTGACTTAGCAGGTTCTCGAATTGCTGACTTTGTCATTGCCCGTTCCCTCCTATTAGAAAAATGTGAGGAAGAAAATTTATCACATAAACCATTTACTACCTTTTATGATGTGATTGATATTATAAAAGCCATTCAGGCGAAACAGGAGGGAATTGTGCTATGACCGCAACACTTGAACAGCGCATCGCCGCTTTTAAACAATTGGATGAGGTAAAGCTTACATTTGCTAGAAGAGATTGGTTTCCGGGAACTAGCGGAAACCTCTCCATCAAAATCAGCGATGTCCCCCTACAATTTGCTGTGACCGCCAGTGGCAAAGATAAAACCAAATTGACACCAGAAGATTATCTGATCGTTGACGAAAACGCAAATTCCGTGGAGCCTACCAATTTGAAGCCTTCTGCAGAAACATTAGTGCATGCCGTTATTTATCAAAGCATTCCCGATGCTGGCGCTTGCTTCCATGTGCATACGATTGCAAACAATGTGATTTCCGAGCTATATGCACAAAAACAAAGTTTTAGTATTCACGGTCAGGAACTAATTAAGGGACTCGGCATCTGGGAGGAAAATGCTCTACTTAGCGTTCCCATCGTGGAAAACTATGCAGATATCCCTGCACTAGCACTAGCCATTAAAGAGGCCATACGTTCTGATGTACCTGGCGTACTAATCCGTAATCATGGTATCTACGCATGGGGTCGTAATGATTTTGAAGCAAAACGACATATAGAAGCTTTTGAGTTTTTATTCGAGTATCAATTACGCTTACTCCAAGTAGGTCAGTTATCTACGCAAGCTACTGGCATCGCTATTTAATCGAATAAAACCATAATTCATAACATTCGAAACACAAGGAGGCTTTACCCATGGCAAAAGTACGTTTTCACGATACCAACGAATATATTGAAGGTACAGAAGCTGTTAAAGCATTTTTAACAACGCAAGATGTTATCTATGAATATTGGGGTGTGGAGCAATTAGATCCTGCTCTTCGTACAAATTACTCCCCAACTGATGCCGAGAAGCAACAAATTTTAGATACATTCCAAACAGAGATAACGGACATTAGCGAGCGCCGTAACTACACCACGGCAGACGTGATCGTTCTTAGCGACAAAACACCAGAGTTAGATAAAAAGTTGGAGAACTTCGTTAAAGAACATCATCACACGGATGATGAAGTCCGCTTCTGCGTAGATGGTCATGGTATCTTTGCAATTTTAGGCACAGACGGTCGATACTTTGATGTAGAGCTGTCCGCAGGTGATTTAATCTCTGTTCCTTCTTCTTATCGTCACTACTTTACCTTAATGGAGGATCGGAAAATTATTGCCATTCGTCTGTTTGTTACTCCCGCTGGTTGGGAAGCGATTTATTAGGAGGCTTTGGAATTGTTTCTTCATTAGATAAGAAAAAAGATAAGAAAAACGCTTGGAGCATCTGTCCAAGCGTTTTTCCTATCGATTCGGTATTCAAGCTACTATTCTACATTTACTTCGAACGAATTACTTCGGTTGAATCAACGACTCCTGCTCAACCACAATTTTCACCGCTTGCCCGATTGCTGGTAGGCTTTTTGTTGTGGTAGGGCCATAAAATCCATAGACTTTTACTCCTTTACGCAAGTCCTCTGCTTTTAATGCGGTATTATCTTTTGTGTTAATAATCGGAGTATCTTTGGCTACGTTTAACGCAATCGTTTCAAATGAATTGTCGTTTAGCTTCTCTCCTTCAATCACTACTTGAATGGTTCCGTCTGTCAATGTTTTAGCTTCAATAACTTCACCAACTGTTCCCAAAACCTCTGAAGTAGCCGTTTTATCATTTACCACGATTTTTACTGCATTTGTCATTGGCGGAATGCTCATGGTCATAATCAAACTATGCTCAGCTTCAACTTCTTGTCCCAATTTCAAATCAGCAATTGTTAGCTTTTCACCATCTTGATTAACAATGCTTGTTTCATCTGTGATGTTTAAACGCACACCATTTGTGAAACCATTCACCATAATAGCTCCCTTAATAGAAGCATCTTTCTCTTCAATAGAGATGCCTGTAATACTACCTTTTTTCGCGACTCCCTGAGCTTGTTCGTCGATTTTAATCGCTCCATCCTCTTCGACAACTACTTGTAGATTAAGCACTTCATCAAAGAAGGAAACAGGTACATAGGTAATTCCCTCTTTAGCCTCTGGAGCTGCTCCTAATTGCACGTACATTTTATTTACATTGTATTGATCTTTTCCTACCGTCACTGCTGTCCACTGTGGGCCTTTTTGTAATTCGGCACTCTTGGTTTCAGCATTCCAGGTAACTTTATAATTTAATTTGTCAGCGATCGTACGCAATGGGACCATCAACACATTTTGTTTATTTGCGTATACTTCTAGCTTCTGGTCTATTACTTGGCCATTCACAGAAATGGAATGCTTAGAAGCCTTAGTTGTTTCGGCATTATTTATTTGTACGGGTTGAGTTGTAGCAGCATAAGCTGAAATGGAACTGGTAGCCACCACAGCAGTAATCAGTGCAGCACTTAACATTTTAAAGGATTTATTCATTTTGGTACCTCCATTTTCATTAACATTATTTCCATTTTGTTGGATTCATCTTCTTTGACGAGGTGTTTTTCTCAAACGTTTCAGGAAAAGAGAAAAAAAATTAAAATAAAAAAACCAAAGCCCAATTAATAATCAGTTGGACACTGGCTTTTGACATCAAATAATCAACATCTTTTGTTTGCATGCGTCTAGAGCTAACCTCGCTCCACCCGTCACTCCTGCATCATTTCCTAACGTAGCAAGCACGATCTTTGCTCCTATAGCTACCCGTGGAAATGTAAACCTTACAAACTGCTGACGCAAAGGCACGATTAAAGCATTACCCGCTTGAGAAACTCCTCCTCCGATAACAATCTTTTGAGGATTAGTCCCATTAGCAAGGTTGGCAAGCGCTATTCCTAAATGGAAAGTCAACTCCCTAATCACTTTGCTTGCTAGGTTATCTCCTGCTTTAGCTGCTTCGAAAACAACTTTAGCTGTGAGAGAAGAGCCAGTTTCAAGATACGTGCGCAACGAACTAGACTCGTAGCTGGTATGTACCTCTACCATCGCCATCCGTACAATTCCTGTTGCAGAAGCGACGGTTTCAAGGCAACCCGTTTTACCGCAATTACATGGCGCTCCTCCCTCTGGTATGGCAGCAATATGACCAATTTCGCCCGCTGATCCATTTACACCGCGCACAATAGCTCCATTGGAGATTATGCCTCCTCCAACTCCTGTTCCCAACGTAACACAGATAAGATCTCTCGCTCCTTCTCCTGCTCCCTTCCACATTTCCCCTAATGCCGCTATATTTGCGTCGTTATCCACCACGACGGGCAAACCGGTCGCCTGTTCCAAGCGCTCCTGTAAGGGAAAGCTGACCCAGCCCAGATTAACTGCCACATCGACTGATCCAGTCTTTATATTGACTGGTCCTGGTGCCCCTATCCCTATACCTAGCACATCATTTCTATCCTGACCCATTCGTGCCAGCTGATTGCGAAGTTCTCTGGCGATATCGTCTGGAATGTTACTTCCATTCATGCTTGTGTCAGTAGGAATTTCCCATTTACGAAGAATAGCACCGTTTTGCGTCAAAAAAGCAAGTTTGATCGTTGTTCCTCCGATATCTACACCAACAAGCCACTTATCCTTCATGATTACTCCCTCCGACTTCTCCAAGTATGACATCTACACCGAAATGATCAGATATGACAGACTTATTTATACCATTAAAAATTACTCTCGATTTCAATACATGGACAGGCTGATTTACCCAGATATAATCAATCCGCAAGTCTTTCTGATTGCCACCCCATCCAGCAATCTTCCCTTGTACCGTACTGCCCTCGTCTTGATTTTGAGCAAGTAAAAACGTATCGTACCACCCATGCTCTCGTACATTGTCATATCCTTCTCCACTCACACCAGCATGATTATTGAAATCACCCATTAAAAAGGTAAGTTCACTCTTTACAACCATCTTTGTCAGGCGTTCAAATTGAAGGGAAAATGGCTCCTCTTCATCCATCCACCATCCAAAGTGACAAGAAAAGAATGAAACGGATTTTTGATGATACCAGACAGTAGCTTGCACAACCTTTCGAGTTTTCCAATACGACGTATCTGTATGTTCAGACACATAAAATGAGTTTTGACTCCTGATGGGGAGGTTGGTCAACAAAGCTACTCCTTCTTCGTATAGCTCATACCCGATATGACAAAATTCCCAGACCATCTGATAATCGTCTTCACCACGTTTATGAAGCTCTTGTAGTAATAGATAGGCATAATTATCCGCCTTCATTTGACCATCGATCAATACAGCATCAATCGATTGACTAACCTCTTGTAGAGCGATGACATCGTAAGCATGTTCTACTATGGCATCCGCTAGCTCTCCCAGCTTTTTATGTTGATCAAGTTCCTGCCAAGAATGACAGTTCAGTGTTAACAATCTCATATTAAACTCCTAAATAATCTTGGACACTTGATTTAATTACATCTGCTTTCGGACCGTACACGATCTGGACTCCCTTATCTTTCAAAATAAGACCGAGCGAACCTGTCTTTTTCCATTCTGATTCAGCAGCAACATCTTTTATATTTTTGACCGTAATCCGCAGACGTGTCATGCATGCATCCACATCTTCAATATTCTCTTCACCACCTAGTAACTGAACAATCGTTTCAGCAACACCATTCGTGCTTCCCTTCGTTTGTTCCTTCCCTGTAGCTGGTTCTTCTTCATCTGTATAATTTCCCGCACGACCTGGCGTAGGGAAGTTACATTTTTTGATCAAAAAATGAAAGACAGTGAAATTCAATCCAAAGCAGACGAGACATATAATAACAAAGTTGATGATATCTTGTATCATTCCTGCGCGAATCACCATTGGTGTACGTGTCAGCAACTCGATAAATCCAAAAGAATGTAGACGCAGGTGAATGAAATCAGCCATAGCAAAGCCAATCCCTGTCAAGATAGAGTAAACCACATACAGAAGCGGTGCCGCGAACATGAACATGAATTCAATCGGCTCTGTTACTCCTGTCAAAAATACCGCCAAGGCAGCAGAGAAAAACATAGATTTATATTTTGGTCTTTTCTCGATGTCTACATTACGGTACATCGCTAGCGCTATTCCAATCAGTGACGCCGTTGACAAAATCATCTGACCTACTTTAAAGCGGGCCGGTGTTACACTATTTAGCAATTGGTTGTAAGCGTTCGTATCTCCTTGGGTAAGAAGATTGTTCAAATCAGCAACCCATGCAAGCCACAATGGATCTTGACCAGCTACTACTTGACCTGCGCTGGAACCAGTAAGCAACGTGTATGTACCACCAAGTTGGGTATAGTTAATCGGAACAGTCAGCATATGATGCAATCCAAATGGTAGTAGTAACCGCTCTAACGTTCCAAAGATAAAGGGAGCAATAACAGGAGCTGTGTCTTTGGAAGAAGCAATCCATTTTCCAAATTCATTCAAAATCCCCTGTATTGATGGCCAAATAGTAGATAAGATGATAGCGGTTACAGCTGACCAAAAAATAACGACAAACGGAACGAATCGCTTCCCGTTAAAGAAAGCAAGGGATGCCGGAAGTTTGTTGTAATCATAATATTTGTTAAAGATAACTGCGCCGAGGAAACCTGAAATAATACCGATAAAGACACCCATGTTAAGTGCAGGTGCACCTAAAAATGAAATGAAATAATCTTTAACTGCTAACTCTTTTCCAAATAACGAGGAAACAGTAGCCTCAGGGTTAGATAGCATATCTCCACTTACTCCAAAGACAGCACCCGTAATCCGATTGATTAGGATAAAAGCGATCAAAGCAGCAAACGCACCCCCAGCACGCTCCTTTGCCCACGAGCCACCAATGGCAACCGCGAATAAAATATGAAGATTACCAATAACGGCCCATCCTATTTCTTCCATTACGTGGGCAAATCTGACAACAAAGGTTACATCTCCACCTGCCATTGCAATCAGTTTGGCAAGAGAAATCATAATCCCAGCCGCAGGCATGACGGCAACCACCACTAAAAGAGCTTTTCCAAGCTTCTGCCAGAAATCAAAAGATACCATGTTTTTCAATGTAACTCCCCCCTGCATGATTATGTATTCGTTTTTTATCAAATTATGAAAACGTTTGCGCAAAATCATTGTAATAAAATCGCTTTCATAAAACAAGTAAAAAGTTATAACAATTTTTATTTCCCACCAAACCTCGCAAGACCTTTATCATTCTACAAAAACCACTACAAAATAATCACATGATCATAAGAATATAATGAACCAAGAAAAAATATCGCGCAAACGGTTGCGCAATTAAACGATTAAAAATATAATGATTACGAGATTTTCAAACATGCAGTCCAAAAAGATCCAAGGAGGTTTTTTTATGCAAGATACCAGTTTTGCCATTCATCCCGGAAATGAAAAAGCAAACAAATCGACTCAATACTATGACATTGGTAATCTAATAGATTATGAAATAAATCAACTCTTCCAATTTCGCTGTGAGCGCGGTTGGGTTACTTTGTCTTTCTATGCGGAGGATATTGCACGCATTACTATGAAACCGCTATCAAAACCAACCATGGAAAGCAGCTTTGCGCTAATGAAAGAACCTCAAGAAATCGAAACTGTTTGCGAGGAACACACCCAGTATCTACTCATTAAAACGGCTCAGCTTCACATAAAGATCAGCAAAATTCCTTTTCGCATTGCCGCTTATGATCATCAAGGCCGAGTACTTGTAGAAGAAGGCAAAAGAGGGATGGCGTTTACCCAAAAACAAGAAATCATCTGCTTTAAAGAGATGGATGCTGCCGACCATTTTTATGGATTTGGAGAAAAAACCAGCTTCCTTGATAAACGTGGTGAAAAAATGACGATGTGGAATACAGACGTCTTTGCTCCACATAATCCAGAAACAGATTCCCTATATGAATCGATTCCGTACTTCATGACGATTCGGAACGGGTTTGCACACGGGATCTTTTTTGATAATACGTATCGAACCGTTTTTGACCTAAAATCTAGTCAGGAAAGCTATTCATTCTGGGCAGAAGGAGGAGAATTAGATTATTACATTCTGGCAGGGCCCACCCCAAAGGATGTTATTGCTCAATACACCACGTTAACAGGCAGAATGGATATTCCCCCCAAATGGGCGCTTGGCTATCATCAATCACGCTACAGCTATAAAGATGAGCAAGAAGTCCGCGAGCTTGTAAGTCTTTTTAAAAAGAAGGAAATTCCTGTCGATGCGATTTACTTAGATATCCATTATATGGATGGATATCGCGTCTTTACTTTTGACTATGACCGTTTTCCACAGGCTCATTCGCTGATACAGGAGTTGAGGGCAGAAGGAATTAATATCATTCCCATCGTCGATCCTGGTGTAAAGCAGGATGCGGAATACCCTATCTATCAAGAAGGTGTCCGTGAAAATCACTTTTGCAAATCTATCGAAGGAAATATCTATCTGGGTGAAGTATGGCCAGGAATCAGTGCCTTCCCCGACTTCTCAAATACGGATGTACGCAGATGGTGGGGACAAAAACAAAAATTCTATACAGACATGGGCATTGAAGGTATCTGGAATGATATGAACGAGCCAGCTGTTTTCAATGAAACAAAAACCATGGATTTATCGGTCATACATGGAAATGACGGAAATCCAAAAAGCCATCGTGAACTGCACAATGTCTATGGACTCTTAATGGGAGAGGCGACCTATACGGGCTTAAAAGAACAGTTATCTGGAAAGCGCCCATTTGTATTGACTAGAGCTGGTTACGCAGGTGTGCAACGCTATGCAGCTGTCTGGACAGGAGATAATCGTAGTTTCTGGGAACACATGCAAATGGCGATGCCTATGTGCATGAATCTTGGGATATCAGGCGTTCCTTTTACAGGACCTGATGTTGGGGGATTTGCGCATGACACTACTGGGGAATTGCTGACACGCTGGACACAACTCGGAGCTTTTACTCCCTATTTCCGCAACCACAGTAACCTTGGCACAGTCGCCCAAGAGCCATGGGCATTTGGGGAAGAAGTGGGAATGATCACAAAGAAATATATTGAGCTTCGCTATAAATGGCTTCCGCACTTATACACGTTGTTCCGCGAAGCACATCAGACAGGTCTTCCTGTGATGCGTCCACTTGTACTGGAATATCCAAATGATCCGCATACGTTTAATTTGTCTGATCAGTTTTTAATTGGTGAGAATGTATTGATAGCTCCAATCACTAGACCCTCCACGTACCATCGTGTTGTTTATTTGCCAGAAGGAATCTGGTACGATTACTGGACAGACACAAAATACGAAGGCGGTACTCATATCATGGTATCAGCGCCCTTAGATACCTTACCGATTTTCGTGAAAGAAGGGGCAATGATTTCTGAAGCACCAGTCAAATTATCCACGAAAGTACCTGACGAGCATGTCATTATTCACGTTTATCCAAGTCAACAGGTAACAGAGTATGTTCTATATGAAGACGACGGTTCTTCTTTCTCCTATCAAAATAAACAATACCTAGAGAGAAAAATTACTTGTCACCATCATGAAAATCAAGTAGAAATAAATATAGAGGACATTCACGCAGGCTACTCACCTTCTTGGAAAACAATGATTTTCCAAATTCATGGTGTAGATGCCATGAAAACCATCTATGTTAATGGTCAAGAAAAAACAGATGCCTATTTGGAAGATAAACATATCCTCACATTTGAACTAAACCAATAAATAGTAGAACAGTTTGGGGAACCTCCCTGACTGTTTTTTCATGAGATAGGATAACAGATAAGCCAAATGAATATAGAGTGGAAAGGGATGGTAACACATGGGGGTAACAATTAAAGATGTAGCAAAAGCAGCAAACGTAGCACCATCTACAGTCTCTCGGGTCGTTGCCAACCATCCACGGATCAGTGAAGAAACGAAGCAGCGTGTTCGGGAAGCAATGGAACAACTCGGCTATCATCCCAACTTTCAAGCTCGGAGTCTCGCTAGCAAATCCTCGCAAACCATCGGGCTGGTGATGCCAGATTCAACGGATCGCATCTTCCAAAATCCTTTCTTTCCTGAAGTGATCCGTGGTATTAGCAAAATTGCTCATAGCCGCGAGTATGCTATCTGTATGTCTACAGGGGAAACCGAGGCAGAATTGTATGATGGCGTAGTGAGAATGGTTCAAGGTGGTCGAGTAGATGGGTTCATTCTCCTCTACTCCAAAATTAACGACCGGGTGACCAACTACTTGAAAGAACGAGATTTTCCCTTTGTAATGGTAGGAAAACCACATATAGACATGGATGCCATTAATCATGTGGACAACGACAATTATACAGCGGCTAAAGAGATTACCGAGTACCTCATCCAGAAAGGTCATGAACGAATTGCTTTCGTTGGTGGCTCACCTGATATGGTCGTAACCGTCGACCGTTTGGAAGGGTACAAACAAGCGGTTATACAAGCTTCCCTCTCCCTACATGATGAATATATCGTCCGTGAAAAGGTTCTACGCGAAGGCGGTGAAGAAGCCGCGATTGAATTAATGAATTTGCCTAACAGACCCACTGCCCTAATCGTTACAGATGATATGATGGCCCTAGGAATTTTGCGAGTACTTAACGAAATCGGTGTTAATGTGCCTCAAGATGTTTCTCTAATTAGTTTTAATAATGCTCTGATCACAGAAATTTCCCAGCCGCCCCTCACCTCAGTTGATATTCAAATTTTTCAGTTGGGATATCAGGCTGGAAAATGCTTAATTGAGAAGCTTGAACAACCAGATGAGCCTACCAAACGCATTATTATTCCCTTCAAGTTGGTTGAACGCAATTCCTGCGAGGACTATATTGCGTCAAAAAAAAGAAATACGTAAAATTAAAGTTATAAAAAGGTTGCCAAACATTCTTGGCAACCTTTTTTGTGCATCATCTATATTGTTTGTTATACCGTGTAACCATCCTTCTCCAACACGCGGCTTGCGATTTGACGCTTCAAACCAATGCTATTAATTGGATCACGACGAGTCAGCTTTTTCAGGATGGATAACCGTAGACGGAGATCGTCCCCCTCTTCCATTCCTGCTAATGCTTCCTTCGCTCCTTGCTCGATACGATCAAAAGCTTCATGCACATATACCGCAGTCATGTTCAACTTGTGCTGTTCTTTGTCTTCTCCATTTTTTTCCACCGCTTTTTCTGTACGCTTCACGGCACTATCCATAGCATACAACTCAATCAGCATATCGGCCGCAATCGCTAGTAATTCTTGCTCCTGATCCAATTGCTTTTGGTATTTCATTAAAGCCGAACCTGCTACCATTAAAATGATTTTGCGAGTCATATCCAAAAGATGTTTTTCAACAGCCAAAGGTGTTTCTTCCAACTCGCTAGGATAGTAGCTCATCAACTCTTCCTGCAAGCCTGTTGCTGCTTGTAGCAAAGGCAACTCGCCTTTCATTGCTTTTTTAACCAAAGTGCCAGGAATCAATAGGCGGTTAATCTCATTAGTCCCTTCAAAAATTCGATTAATCCGAGAGTCACGATACATATTCTCAATTTCATACTCAGCCATGAAACCATATCCACCATGGATTTGCACACCTTCATCTACGCAATAATCCAATACCTCTGAGCTAAATACTTTATTGATAGAGCATTCAATTGCATAATCGGCGATAGCCTTTGCTACCTCGCGTCCATCATTTGCTTTTTCTCCCAAGCTAGACAGAGAAGAATCAAACATACCCACCGTACGATAAACAGAGCTTTCAGAAGCATATACTCTCGCTGCCATAGAAGCTAATTTATTTTGGATAAGCGGGAAGTTTGCAATTGGCGTTTTAAATTGTTTGCGCTCTTTTGCATATTCCGTAGCGATATTTAATGCACGTTTAGCTGAACCTACTGTACCAACTGCTAATTTATAACGACCAACGTTCAAAATATTAAAAGCAATCACGTGACCTTTGCCCTGTTCACCTAATAAATTTTCGACTGGCACTTGAGCATCGTCAAAAATAACAGTGCGAGTAGAAGAGCCTTTAATACCCATTTTCTTCTCTTCTGGTCCAAATGACACACCAGGGAAATCACGTTCTACGATAAAAGCAGTAAAATGCTCGCCATCGATTTTGGCATAAACCACAAATACATCAGCGAATCCAGCATTGGTGATCCATTGTTTTTCTCCATTTAATAAGTAATGCGTACCATCTTCAGACAAACGCGCCGTTGTTTTAGCTCCTAACGCATCAGACCCAGAACCCGGCTCAGTTAAGCAATACGCTGCTAGGCGTCGACCAGATGCAAGGTCAGGTAAGTAACGACGTTTTTGATCATCATTACCAAAGTACACGATCGGCAGAGAACCAATCCCTACATGAGCACCATGACTTAGACCAAAACTACGTGCACGCGCCATTTTTTCCGTAATTAAAGCAGAACTCATTTTATCAAGACCAAGCCCCTCGTATTCCTCAGGAACATCTGCACCTAAAAGGCCTAGTTCTCCTGCTTCTTTCAGAAGGCGTACTGAATGATCAAAATGATGATGTTCAATCTCCTCTAAATGAGGCAAAACTTCATTAACAACAAATTCTTCTGTGGTTTTTGCAATCATTTTTTGTTCTTCTGTATAATCTTCTGGTGTAAATACATCTTCTGCTAAGCCTGTTTCAATTAAAAAACTTCCACCACGTACGATCTCTTTTACATCTGCCATGTCAATTTCTCCTTTCAATTTTAAACGAGCCATCATTCATGCCTCGAATTTTTATCTCATGTACTTACCTTACAGGACCTCAAACACCCCAGCAGCTCCCATACCGCCACCGATACACATCGTTACAACACCGTATTTAGACTCACGTCGCTTCATCTCATTGAGTAGAGAAACAGTTAATTTAGCACCTGTGCAACCCAATGGATGCCCTAATGCGACTGCACCGCCATTAACGTTGACCTTCTCAGCATCAATGCCTAGCTCACGAATAACAGCTAATGATTGCGAGGCAAACGCTTCATTTAATTCAAATAAATCTACATCCTGGATGCTAAGCCCAGCCTGTTTTAGGGCTTTTGGAATAGCTACAATCGGGCCAATTCCCATCACATCAGGATCAACGCCACCTACTGTAAAGGAGAGGAATTTAGCAATTGGCTTGATACCCAATTCATCCGCTTTTTCTCTCGACATCACTAGAACTGCTGCGGCACCATCGCTAGTTTGGGATGAGTTACCCGCTGTCACGCTACCTTTTACATGAAAGGCTGGTCGTAATTTTCCTAAGGTTTCAACATTTGTATCGATGCGTACACCCTCGTCAGTATCAAATACAAATTCCTTCTCGTGACGCTTACCGTTCTCGTCTACGAATACCTGCTTCACCGTTACTGGGACGATCTCTTCCTTAAATTTACCCTCCGCAATAGCCGTCGCCGCACGCTGATGGCTTCTTACTGCAAACTGATCCTGTTCTTCCCGACTAATCCCATAGCGCTGCGCTACTCTCTCTGCCGTATGTCCCATGCTCATGTAGGCTTCCGGCATCGTGTCTACTAGAGTTGGGTTTAAAGCCACCTTGTTACCAACCATTGGTACAAGACTCATGCTTTCCACACCACCTGCAATGATGACATCGGCACCACCACACATGATTTGTTGAGCTGCATAAGCGATACTTTGTAAGCCAGATGAACAAAAACGGTTAATGGTAATACCCGACACATTGGTTGGTAGCCCAGCACGAAGACCGATTAAACGAGCCATATTGGTTCCCTGTTCTGCTTCTGGTACCGCATTCCCGATAATGATATCCTCAATCAACGCCGGGTCCAGATTCGGAACACGGCGAAGCAAATCCTCTACGACATATGCGCCCAGATCAACGGGATGAACATCCTTTAATGAGCCGCGCTTTGATTTACCTACAGCCGTACGTGCTCCTGCCACGATGACTACTTCTCTCATGCTTTCTCCTCCTTCTTTTCCGACGCTTCTTTAGTTACGCAACGGTTTTCCTTTTGCCAGCATGTGTTGCATGCGTTGTTGCGTCTTTTGTGTTTTGATCAATTCGAGGAAGCCTTGACGCTCCAGTTCTAGAATATAAGTTTCGTTAACCTGCGTACCTGCTGGGACATCTCCCCCAGACATGATCCAGGCAATTTTAGTCGCAATCAATTCGTCGTGCTCACTGATCATGCCACTTTGGCGCAATCCATAGATATTCTGGCGTAATGAGGCATATCCTGTCGTTCCGATAGCTGGAATCGTACGTTCAACAGGAGCTGTATATCCTCGTTTATCAAGCTCTAATACCGCCTGTTTGGCATCATACAACAGATGGTCTTGATTTATGGAAACACGATCAGTTGGGCGCATATAGCCCAGCTTAATTGCCTCCTTACCGCTTGTGGATACTTTGGCCATAGCAATTGTTTCAAAGGCACGAGCCACAAATGGGAAAGCATCGATAGGGGTAGGAGTTCCACTCGGAATGTTTTCCATCGAACGGAATAGCATTTCTTTGGTACCACAAGCTCCCGGCAATACACCAACACCCACTTCTACGAATCCTAGATAAGTTTCCGCCGCTAGCTGCACCTGATCAGCCATATAGCAAATCTCTACTCCACCACCAAGCGTCATACCAAATGGTGCAGCTACTACAGGACGAGGCATAGTACGTATCCGATTAACAGTGTTGTGGAATTTCTTAGCCAACATATCCAGCTCAAACCAGTTTTCATCCTGTGCTTCCATCAAAGCCATCGCTAGATTTAAACCAACACAGAAGTTTTTACCCTGATTTCCGATAACCATACCGGTAAAGTTTTTCTCTACTTCATCTGCAGCTTTCGTGAACATTTGTAAAATATCCACACCTAGCGCATTATGCGGCGTAGTAAATTCGAAGCAAGCAACTCCATCCCCTAGATCAATGAGTGACGCGCCTGCGTTTTTAACTACTACTTTACCTTGTTCTTTTAAAGCAGCTAAATTAATGATTTCTTTTTTCTCTTCCAATCCTTTAAAGGTTCCGCCGATGTGAAAAGCAGCTACTTTGCCTTCTGCTTTTTCATAGAAAGAGGTTTTTCCACTAGCCAGTAATTCTTCTACCAACGCCGGAATCGTTTCGCCCTCTTCTCTCATCCGAGCTACTGATTTCTCAAGACCTATGGCATCCCATGTTTCAAAGGGACCGAGTTCCCAGCCAAAGCCCCATCTCATTGCTTTGTCTACTGCTACAATGTCATCAGCAATCTCTGGCACTTTTGTAGCGGCATACAGCATCGTCTTTTTCAATACATTCCATAAAAATTCGCTACCTTTATCTTTTCCATACACAATCGCCTGCAATTTTTGCGGCAATGTTTTGGCTTGTTTAGCAGCTTCCAACGAGGCAAATTTAGCTTTCGCCCGTGGTTTATATTCCAGTGTATTGGTATCCAAAACGAATATCTCTTTGCCTGTCGCCGTCTTCTCTTGCTTAAAAAAGCCCTGACCGCTTTTTTGACCCAACCAGCGGTTTTCTACCATTTTGGTAAGTAGCTCTGGTATTTCAAATGTTGCTTTTTCTACTTCATCCGTCGCTTTGTCACGGACGTTTTTAGCCACGTGCACATACGTATCCAGACCTACCACATCCAAAGTGCGGAACGTCGCACTTTTTGGGCGACCAATTACTGGACCTGTAAGCGCATCTACTTCATCTGCTCCTATTTGAAGACGTAGCATTTCTTGAATAGACACTTGCAAACCATATGTACCAACTCGGTTGGCGATAAAATTCGGTGTATCTTTACAAAGAACGGTACCTTTTCCTAGTACAAATTCTCCAAAATGCATCATAAACTCAACTAAGGCTGGATCGGTGTGCTCACCTGGAATGATTTCTAAGAGCTTTAGATAGCGAGGTGGATTAAAAAAGTGTGTTCCCAGGAAGGATTTTTTGAACTCTTCTGAACAATCCTGAGACATTTCATTGATGGAAACACCAGATGTATTGGAGGACACAATCGCGCCCGGTTTGCGATAAGCTTCTATTTTGGCAAATACCTGTTTTTTAACTTCTACATTCTCAACAACAACCTCAATGATCCAATCTACTTCTTTTAGTTTGTCTAGATCATCTTCCAAATTGCCTACCGTGATGAGGGAGATGGAATCTTTATCATACAGAGGCGCTGGCTTTTCCTTCAGCAGTCGATCACGACCTGTTTGGGCAATACGATTACGAACAGCTGGATGTTCCAGCGTCAATCCTTTTTTGCTCTCTTCCTCCGTCAATTCACGCGGTACGATATCCAATAGATAAGTGGGGATGCCTACGTTGGCCAGATGGGCAGCAATACCAGCTCCCATGACCCCTGATCCCAAGACCGCAGCTTTGTTAATTTTGCGTTCCATGAAGTCTCCTCCTTCATATGCTTGTATCATTGGCTTGATTTAGCAAGTAGGCAGATTTGGTGTCGTTTTTATATTTGAATGAACGCTCATTCATTATCTGCCTATAAAAACATTCCACAAAAATCGTCTTGCTTTATCGATCCCGTGGAATGTTGACATTTGCTACCAATTAAGTAATTGTTCAGCTTCATTGTAAACCAAATAAGCATACCTTGCAATCCTATTTTCTGAATTTCATCACTATTTGTTTAAATCCTACAACCCAATGAAGGATTCATCACGTAGCATGGTTAATTCACCCATAAAGAAAGCTAATTCATCTGTTTCTTCTAGCTTGCCAGCTTCTTGAAGCAATTCAAAGCGACGGAGCATAATGTTAGCGAAATCTTGAATTTGAACAGGGGTTGCATCAGGGTCTACAGAATCATGAATATTAATGCTTTCTACCCCTTCATAATGCGTAATAATGCTGAAATCACCAAGTTCACCTAGATATTCTGTTGAATTGTATTTAGACTTCTCCAATTTAACAATCATGCTTAAAATATCAGCGGCTTGTGAACTGTGAAAAGCAACTTGGAAAAAATCACGGCCTTTTCCATCTTTTGTTTTTACAAGCAATACGTCATACGTCATAAGTTTTCTTTGTTTATTTCCGAATCCGAACATGCGTTATTACCACCTCAAATAACGGGGGCTGCCCCCTATTTTCAATGCTTATCCCTTTTATGATAGTGGGAAAACAGTCAACAAACAACCCCTCGTCGTTCTTTTTTCCCTTTTCTCGCTAGAATATGGTCTTATCATAACCATCTTGCTCTACCTCCATGCTTTTTGCCTAGTAAAATCTAACGGGTGTGAAATCGACTTTCTACTCAAAAACTAGCAAAAGGGCAAAAACATAAACGAGGTGATTGGTTATGAACAAAAAGTGGTACATCGTGTTGATAGTGACTTTAATTATTACAGGCACAACAGGATGCAAAGGTGGAAAACCGCCAGAGCAATCAAAGGATACCAGTGAAAAAGAACAGAGTCAAAAAGCGGAGAAATCTGTTAAATCACAAGGAACGGCAAAAAACAAAAAGGAAGACTCTGCTAAATCTTATGGAAAGACAAGTCAAATAAAAGTAGCCGAAACAAAAAAAGAACAAGCTAAATGGCAAACAACAGCAATGGCTCATATGGAGACCAATCTTAATGATGTGTCCGTTTTCTTACAAAAAGCCGAACAGGTAATTACTGACTTAGAATATATAGCTGCCACCCTACCTAATGGCAAAGAAATTAAGGAAGATGGACTTATCTATCGGCAATTGCCAAAACCTTATGATACAAGAGATGGGATTCTCTTTTTCTTTCAGCAGTATTGGAGTAGACCATTAGCTGTTAGCCTGTACGATCATCTGGACACGAAAATTGTTGATGGAAATGTATATCTTTCTACTTCTACTAAACACTATCCCGTGTTTATCACAACAAAAAATACGAAAGTGACAGTTGAAAATAGTGGGTTGATTGCAGAAGTTACTGGTATTTCACCTACTACCGCCGCTTCTCGATCCCTTGTCCGTTATCACTTGGAACGGGATCACGAATCTAAACGGTACGAGATAACGAAACGCATTGGCATATACGGACAGGAAAATTTCCAGTAACGTCCCTTGACATTTTCCTGTCCTCCCCATCATAATGATGTAAATAATCATACTTCATCGCTTTGAAGGGAAATAGTAAAGCCCCCTTTCTGCTCCAGAGAACGTGATCCATTGGCTGAGAGATCGCGTGCATGAAACAGCTTGAACCCATCCCAGAGCGGCTAGGGACGACCTAGACAGGATTCTTTCCCCTGTTATCAAGGAAAGCGCTTATGGCTCTATCTATGTGCCTTTTTAAGTGTAAAGATAGATGACGATCCATGTAAGATTGGCTCGACATTTAATTAAGGTGGTACCGCGAAAGTAAACCTTTCGTCCTTATGTTTTTCTAAGGATGGAAGGTTTTTTTGTTTGTTAGAGATGAAAAGGAGTGCAGATCAACATGAAGCAGACTGGAAAAATACGCATTGTAGTGAAAGTAGGAAGTAGTTCCTTAGCAAAAAAACAAGGCGGTTGTGACCAGCAAAAAATGAGTCTCTTGGTAGACGCCATTGCTGCCTTACGTAATGAAGGTCATGAAGTAGTACTTGTGAGTTCTGGAGCTGTAGCAAGTGGATATTGCCTGCTAGGGTACGAACAACGACCAAGAACCATTGTAGCTAAGCAAGCCGCAGCAGCCATCGGGCAAAGTATCTTGATGGAGCATTACTCCGCTTTGTTTGCTCACTATCGCTATCATATCGCGCAAATTCTGTTGACTCGCAGTGACTTCTCTGATCAGGAACGTTACCGCCATGCGTTTCAAACGATGTCACTACTCCTTTCACGGAACATTACTCCTATTATTAATGAGAATGATACTGTTTCCGTTACAGAATTAACGTTCGGCGATAACGATATGCTAGGTTCCTTAGTGGCTGGTATGCTGCATGCTGATATCTACATCATTTTGACAGATACTGATGGAATTTATGATAAAGATCCAAGAAATCATCCCGAGGCAAAGCGTTTCGACAAGGTTACTACAATTACTGACGAAATTAAAGCAGTGGCAGGGGGTTCTGGTTCATCTCTTGGTACCGGGGGAATGCAATCTAAAGTAATCGCTGCTGAAACTGCCCTAAAAGTGGGCACTCGTACATTTATTGGCCGGTTATCCACCAAAGATAGTTTATTACACGTTATTAATGGGACAGGTGAAGGAACGTATATTGGAGCTTTTGGTGAAACGAACTCTGGCACTTCTTCTCCTCATTCCTCTGAAAAACGTGAGAGTGTCTCCACGCAAAAGCAGTGGATTGCCCTACATTCCGCTATCGCTGGTCGCTTGCATGTAGATGCTGGAGCCCAGGAAGCTATGCAACAACGCAAAAGCAGTCTGCTTCCAGCAGGAATTACCAGTGTGGAAGGTGATTTCTCGCAAGGGGATGTTGTAGAAGTGTATGCTCCTATTGGATTAATTGGCCGAGGGGTTTGCCGATATGACAGCGACCTATTACGTCAAATCATTAGCGAGCCGCAAAAGGAGAAACCTATTACTGAAGCAATCCATCGAGATCAATGGGTGTCTCTACCTCATCTCATGCAAAAATAGGAAGGAATAAGGAGTGGAAGAAAAATGAGAGAAGGAAACCAACAAACAAAATCAGCTTCCCAACAGGTTGCTGAGCAAGTTACCAAACAAGCAAAGCTAGCCCAACAAGCATCACGTCAATTAGCTCTATTGTCCAGTGAGCAGAAGAACGCTGCTTTACGCGCTATAAAAGAGCAACTTGTAACTGATCGGGATTATATCTTGGCTGAAAATAAACATGATGTAGACAAAGCAATAGCAAGTGGGCAACTCGATAGCTTTATTGATCGCCTTAGTCTGACACCCGAACGTATTGTTGCTTTGGCTGATAGCTTAGAGGATCTGGCTGTTCTAGCTGACCCTGTTGGCGAAACAACGGCAGAGTGGGTACAAAAAGACGGTTTGGCCATTCGTTCTGTTCGTGTGCCACTTGGTGTAGTGGGCATGATATATGAAGCACGTCCCAATGTTACAGTCGACGCAGCTGCCATTTCATTAAAAACAGGCAATGCTGTTGTACTGCGTGGTAGTGCCTCTACTACTCGTTCGAATTTAGCGTTGGTAAAAAGCATTCAAACTGCTTTACAAAACATGGGACTACCACATGAAGCTGTGCAATACCTATCTACGACAGATCGGGGAGCTGTGGATGTGATGTGTAGCCTACATGGGATTATCGACGTGATCATCCCCCGTGGAGGAGCATCGCTAATCAACCGTGTTGTGAAAAATTCCATCGTACCGGTTATCGAAACTGGGGTGGGCAACTGTCATATTTTTATTGACCAAACGGCTGATTACTCCATGGCAAAAGCCATTGTGCAAAATGCAAAACTAAGTCGTCCTGCTGTTTGCAACGCTCTTGAATCCTTGCTCATTCATAAAGATTTTGGGCAGGATCAGTCAATAACCCTTTTGACTTCCCTTCTTGATGCAGGGGTAGAACTACGTGCATGTGAACGGACCATTGCTTCTTATCCAGAGTTACAAGATCGCTTTGTCTTGGCTACAGAGCAGGATTGGCATGCAGAATTCCTTGATGCAATTCTAGCTGTTAAAACAGTTACTAATTTGGACGAAGCGTTGGAACACATCGCCACTTATGGTACCAAACACTCGGAATCTATTTTGACCCAAGATCAAGTCCAAGCAGAACGCTTCTTGCAAGCAGTAGATGCTGCTGTCGTTTACCATAATGCTTCGACTCGGTTTACTGATGGTGGTGAGTTTGGTTTTGGTGCCGAAATTGGTATCAGTACACAAAAATTACATGCTCGTGGTCCCATGGGGCTAACAGCTTTAACTTCTATTAAGTATCGTATCTTAGGTAACGGGCAGACACGTTAATGTCCATACACGAAAGGAGGTCTCTCTCATGAAGAATCATCAAGACAACCAGATATGCCAACAACTACACGTGGGTTTTATGGGAGCAGGTTCCATCGTAGAAGCCATATTAAAAGGTATCACAGCTAAATATTTACTACCTGCCAACCACATCAATGTGACCAATCATTCAGATGATGCACGATTAAGCGAGTTGCAAGAACAATATGGGGTTACTCCAAACCGTGATCTACCAACCATGCTTGCACAATCCGATGTATTATTTTTGGCGATGAAACCAAAAGATGTAGCCACAGCTTGCCAGACCTTACGCGATTATGTTACACAGGATCACTTAGTTATTTCGGTCATTGCCGGCGTCCCTACCTCCTCGATTCAGGAGTGGCTCGGAGTGGATTGTCCAATCATTCGTGCCATGCCAAATACGTCTTCCGCTGTAGGATTATCTGCAACTGGAATGGCTGCCGGTAGATATGCGTCTGAGCACCATATGGCGATTGCTGAATGTTTATTTCAGTCAATCGGTCATGTATGTACGGTTCCCGAACATGAATTAGATATTATCACTGGTTTATCTGGAAGTGGTCCCGCCTATATTTATTATCTCGTTGAGGCAATGGAAGGGGCTGGACAAAGGGCTGGTCTCACACAGGAGATGTCTCGTGAGTTAACCGTGCAAACCTTGCTAGGTGCTGCCCATATGTTAATGGCTACCAAAGAAGAACCCGCTGTGCTTCGTAAAAGGGTAACTAGCCCAGGTGGAACTACACAAGCAGGTCTGGAAGTATTGGAGGCGCGTGGATTTAAACAAGCAGTAACAGAGGCCGTCCTTCGAGCTACAGAACGTGCACGGGAGCTAGGAGCACCTTTTCGATAAATTACGGTTATCTACTTCCCTCCCTGTGCTTGACCATTCCATGTTATACTGAATAAAAAGTTGAGGAGGGAAGTTTTGTGCAAGTATATGCTCTCTATGGCCCAAGTGGTACAGGTAAAAGCACCAGTGCATTAAGTCTCGCTCACTCACGTCACATTGATGCCATCATTGATGATGGGATTCTCATCTATGAGGGCCGAAAGGTTGCAGGCTACTCAGCTAAATATGAAAACACGAAAATCCGTGCGGTGAAACGTGCTATATTTCATTTTTCAGATCATGTCGATGAAGTACAGCGCGTCTTGCACAAGCTTCCTATAGAAAAAGTATTAATTTTAGGCACATCAACGCGGATGATCGGAAAGATTGTAACTGCACTTGATTTGCCGGAAGTAATTGAATACATACCGATAGAAGCGATCAAGCCAGAAAAAGAAATTGAAGCAGCACGCTATGTTCGCGAAACGATGGGTCAGCACGTGATTCCTATTCCACGAGTTGAAGTGGAAAAAGATTTGTTTAAGCGTATTGTTGATTCTGCGTGGCAAATCTTTACCTCTAAAAAACAAGTAGGTGAAACCACTGTTGTTCAACCCTCCTTTTCTCAAGGTCGTATTCAGATTCATGAACAGGTGTTACGTAAATTAGTGCAACAAGCCTGCTATCGACATAGTGCAGTCGTCAAAGTGCAAAAGGTGGATTATACGTTTCAAGCCATGCCTCGCCTACAAGTCACACTAATTGTACAAGCAAAGCTAGGTGAAGATTTACGTTCCCAGTTAATTGAGTTACAGCACCAATTGCAAGAGGAGTTAGAATACTACTTATTCATTGCTCCAGCCAGTATTGATTTTGAGATTACTGCTGTGCAATTCATACAGGCTACAAACAATAAGGAAAAGTAGCTTGCTCCCTACATATACGATAGCTACGAAGTGATAAGAAACAATTGAACCTCTCATGGCTAAAGCCACAAGATTCCTGCGCTATCACATCCAACGAAGTGAGAATTAGCAGGCTATCCCCGTAGTCCCTACGGTTATTGAAAAAAAGTGTAGCCCTTTTCTTAAACGCCGATTTGGTGTAGGAAAGGGCTTTTTTGTCACGTATGAAACCATCTTTTCAAACAAAAGCTACCTTTGTAAACTGTCTATGATTTGAAAGGGGGACTTTACTATGCAAACCATCTCTTCTACATTAGCAAACGCCCAAAATCAGCAAATTCCATTCCCTACTCCACCAAAAGTAATTACAGGCAAGGATTTAAATTATCTAAAGGATGCTTTGTCTTGGGAATTAAATGCATGTAAGAAGCTACATTCTTTTGCAGAGCAGGTAAAAGATCCACAGATAAAAGATCTTTTAAATAAAACCGGCTACATGCATCAAATGCATTATGAACAACTGATAACGCATCTTACTATCAACAATACAAACATCATAAAATCCTTGCCACAAATGCAATAATTTCAAGGAAAGGGAGGGTACGTCTCCATGCAAAACAAACAAATTGCTAATCCGCAATCAAACCAATTACCACAAGTCAAAGGGCCCGAAATGAATGATCGTGATTATATCAATGATGCACTTAGCACTTGTAAATATTTGACTGACAGCTTAAATGATGCCGTTCGTGAAGCGAGTCACGCACAATTGCATGAAACGTATATGCAATTATTAATGGAGACTCACCAATCAGCCCGCGAATTGTACAATTGTATGTTCCAAAAAGGCTGGTACAAGCTTGAGGCGGAAGATCAACAAAAGGTAACACAAGCTCACCAACAATTTAGCGGTTATTCGACTCAGTATCCGTATAACCACTAAGTTACCAACAAAAAAGATGACTCCCACATCACATGGGGTCATCTTTTTCCCTGAAGCAAGCTTTTTAAACGATTTTTATTTCGTCACAGGAATATCTATGTTCCAATCAATATCAGTGTTTTGTTTCTGCGCTACCTTATAGTGTTGGAGGTGTTACCTCTTTTGATGCTACAAATGAAAAGTTCTTGAAGGTAAACGTATTACCAAGCGAATCCTTTTGTGTAACTGGATTTTTAGCTAGTTCCATTGTCCCCTTGCAAGACTTGCTCAATCAGCTCGTGATCGTCCTGCATGTACGTCTATCCTCCCATTCAAAAAGAAATGCTGCGCAGCCTATTCTTTTTGCTTGTCATAAGGTATAACGTAAAAAATGAAAATCTATTTTTGAACATAGAAAAACCCGATTAAAAGACTCCACAAACACGTCTTTCATTCGGGTTAAACTGTAGCTTACATCCTATTCAATCTTTGGTTACTTATTTACATGATAGCCTCTTCTGGTTTACGTTTCCAAGGTCCATAACAAATGAGCAATAAAGGAATGATTCCAAGTAACGTAGAAACTCCAAAGAATGTATACGTACGTAAAATACCGTAGTATTCCATGACCCAGCCTGCTGTATAATTAGCGAACATAGAACCTAATCCCTGTCCAAAGGAAGCAAATAGGGCAAGTGCTGTTACCTGCAATGCAAGAGGTGTATTATCACGTACATATTGGGCAGCAGTAGCTAGAAATAGCCCAACTGATAAACCTTGCAAGAAGAATAAACTCAGGATGATTGTCGTACTAGGAGCAGATCCATAGAAAAACCAACGGGCACTAGAGACCACACAAGCAAATAATAGGGTTTGCTCCAAACCAATTTTTTGGACAAGGCGCGAAGCCATTCTCATACAAGGGACTTCACTACCTGCAAACAGTAAGAAAGCAAAACCTAATGCGGCAATCTCGCCGCCAATATGTTGGTAATATAGATTAAACCAGGTATTATGAGCATTTATCGAACCAAATACGAAAAACGTGCAGAGTAGAAAGAGTACGAAGCGTGGGATTTTAAAAAGCTGCCCAGCTCCTTTTAAACTATTGCGAGGAAGAGACCCACGTTCAATCCGCTCATCTGGAATTCTGACCAAAAAGAGCACAGCGAGAAAATAAGCAATTCCTGTACTATAAAAAATAGCGGACGGTCCCCACTGCTGAACCGCTAAAGCTGTAAGAAAAGCAGCAATGGCAAACCCAATAGCGCCCCATAAACGAATATTACCAAAATGCATGGAGCGCTTGCTCACATAGCTAAGCGTTAAACTATCTGAGATTGGGACAATGGCGCACTGGAAAACAGACCATAGCGCGATGGTAAAAAACACCCATGCATATGTGTTAATAAAAGTAAACAGAAAGGAGACACAAGCTACAGCGAAAAGAGCCATGATTAGCGCCTTTTTACGAATTTGAAACCGATCACAAAGCATGCCCCACAGCGGTTGTAGCATAAGCGAGACTACAGGAGTGATAGAACTGAGAGTACCAATTTCAATCCCATTTAAATGAATGGATTTGAAGTACTCTGTTAAGAGGGGCGAGTAAGCTCCCATAGCGTAATACAAAAAGATATAAAGACCACTTAAAGCCACATAGGCGTTTGAAGCGCTTTCGTTTGTAAAAGAATCTTGTTTGTTCAGGCTGTTCATGCAGATTTCTCCTCGACTTTCCACACAAAGAACAGCTTCAATCGGATTGCCGAAGAAGCTGTTTTCGTATCAGGTTACTGCTTTTACTCTTTTATCTATTCTTTCACAGTTGGTAATAACTTATTGAGATTAACCGTTCGTATTTTCTCCCATGTTTCTGGATTATGCTCATCAAACTGTTCTAAGAACGCAATTACTTCTCTTGTTAACGGCGTCGGAGTTGATGCTCCTGAAGTAACAGACACACTATTTTTACCTTTCAACCACTCAATGTTTAGCTCAGACAAGTCGGAAATGCGATAACTAGGGATACCTGCAATCTCCTCTGATACCTGTGCTAAACGATTGGAGTTATTACTTCGAGGATCACCCACTACTATGGTTACGTCAGCTTTCCCTGCATGTTTAGCTACCGCTTCCTGTCTGACCTGTGTAGCCATACATATTTCGTTGTGAACCTCTACAGTAGGGAATCTCTCTACAATGGCTTCCATTAGGTGCCTTACATCCCATTGGCTCATCGTCGTCTGATTGGTTACCACCAATTTGTCGCTTGTAATTTGTACGTTTTGCAGGTCTTCCAGCGTTTGAATCAGGTGAACCTGGTCAGGTGCAATCCCGATCGCTCCCTCTGGTTCTGGATGTCCCTTTTTACCAATATAGAGAATATGGTAGCCTTCCTCAATCTTTTCTTTAATCAGAACGTGCGTTTTCGTTACGTCAGGACAAGTAGCATCCACAACCGTCAGTCCTTTTTCCTTGGCTTTTTTACGGACTTCCGGCGATACTCCATGTGCTGTGAATATAACGGTTCCTTGATCAATTTTATCTAAAAGCGCTAGACGATCTTCTCCATCCAACGTGATAACTCCTTCACGTTCAAAAGCATCTGTCACATGCGCATTATGCACGATCATTCCCAAAATGTAGATAGGGCGCGGCACATTTTGATTTTTGGCCGTTTTAATAGCCAGTACCATGGCATCCACTACGCCATAGCAATAGCCACGGGGAGCAATTTTTACAACTTCCATATCAGCATAGCCCTCCTTTTCTGCCCCTTATTATAACATTAGAATGCACTTTCACGCTTTTGTTCATAAACTTTTACGTTATTATAAACAATTCGTAGCATCGGTGTTTCTATTCCATGCTGTTCGGCAAGGCGAAGCAAGTAACCTTGCAAATGCTCCCCTTCAATCGGTAACCCTTTCTCCATATCTCGTAACATAGAGGATTTCATTTTGTAGCCCTGTTGTTCGAAAGCGCTCGTCGCCATTTCTAGTAATTGATCAGAGATAGGGGCACCAATCGCCTTCATAACGCTCACACACTCTTCCGCCAATTGTTTCGTTAGCTCCACCCCATACGGTGAATCGCGAATTGGTCCCACTGCAGCGTTCGTCAACGTGGTAATACCTGACAGCATGGTGATAAACAAATATTTGTGCCAAGCCTCTTGCTGAATATTTTCTGACAGTTCAAAGCTCGCATTGGCCGCTTTTACATACTCATACAATCGCTCTACTCGCTCAGACGTACCACCATTCCATTCTCCAAACGTTAGTCGATGTACCTTGCTGGTTTGGACAACATCCCCGTCTGCGTTAAGTGTCGTTTCGATAAAGCATAAGCCGCCCAAAACTCTATCTGCTCCAAAGCGTTCTTGTAGTAGCTGCATATGAGCGATCCCATTTAAGAGCGGTATAATCATGGTATTTTCACCCACATACGGGGAAATATCGTTCATTGCATCATCCAATTGGTATGCCTTTGGTGATAGCATAATGACATCAAAAGGAGGAGCCTCTTCTCCAGCTAGTAATAAGTCGGGATGGACTGTGGAATCGCCGTTAACACTTTGAATAAGTAAACCTCTCTCGTCCAACTGTGCCTTACGTTTTGGACGTACAAGAAAAGTAACATCTCTGCCACTCTCCAGCAAACGACAACCGAAATATCCACCGATTGCACCTGCACCTACCATTAGTGTCCGCATTTACATGACCTCCTATGATCATTATGTAAAGCTGTTCGCTCCTTGTTGTATCTTCTCACATATATTGTAGCTGGTTTTTTAGAAATCCCAAGTAGAATTTTTCGAACAATGTGTAGAGGAAAATAGGGGTAAGGCTATAAAGAAGAAATGTGATTTACCGTCCTTTGTAAAAATAAAAAGGAGTCTTTCTTTCAAAATGAAGGACTCCTTTTCTTTACGAGTTGTGTATTTATTTATGATCAATCCCAATAATTTCACTAATATGTGTAAATCCATCCTGCTCCAATATCTGAACCAGACGTTTGTTGATCTCTGTGGCAGCACCTGGTCCCACATAAATCATGCTCGTGTAAATCTGGACCATAGACGCTCCTGCTCTCATCATGCGATATGCATCATCACCAGTGAAGATACCACCTACCCCAATGATCGGCAATTTATCGCCCACTTCTTTGTAAATATCACGCACGCATTCAGTTGAACGTCGCAATAACATAGGACCGCTCAGTCCTCCTGTTTCCTGCGCCAGCGTACGATTGGTGACACCCTCTCGAGACAGAGTAGTGTTGGTAGCAATTAATCCATCCATACCCTCTTCCAAGGCAACATGAACAACATCTTTCATATGTTCATCTGACATGTCTGGGGCTACTTTTAAAAGAACTGGTTTACGCTTCGCACCGTACTTCTCTAGCTGATCCGCTTTCTGGCGAATCGTCCGAAGAAGATGGCGTAAACTGTCTACTTCCTGCAAGTCACGTAAGTTAGGAGTGTTAGGTGAGCTTACATTAATTGCAAAATAATGCCCATAGGGATATAAAGCTTCAAGGCATTTCTCATAATCGTTTGCTGCTTGATCATTTGGGGTCAGCTTGTTTTTACCGATATTCACACCAACAGGCATGCAAGCATCTTGGTAATGATTTAATGATTTCGCTGCTGCTTGTACACCATGGTTATTAAAACCCATGCGGTTGATAATCGCATCGTCTTCCTTCAAGCGAAAACAACGTGGCTTGTCGTTTCCTGGTTGGGCTAACGGAGTCAGTGTCCCTACTTCTACATGACCAAATCCAACTGATCCCAGGGGACGATAAACCTCCGCATTTTTATCGAAACCAGCTGCAATCCCTACTGGGTTAGGAAATACAATATCCCAAACTTTGTTTACGAGCATTGGATTTTCATAGCCATACATCATGTTTAATACCTTTTTGCCTAAAGGAATGCTGTCGGCAATTCGTAATCCTTTAATCGCATTCTCGTGTGCCGATTCAGGCTCCATTTTAAAGATAAACTTTTTTAGGTGCTTATACATTGTTGCCACTTCACTCCTAACGCATATTCTGTTCTCGATATAAGAGCATACCATAAACCTTTAGCATTGGATATAAAGTCAAAAAAAGAAAAAGTGCCATACCTTTTTTAACAAAAAGTATGTCACTTTTTCAAATGAATTATTTTTATAATTTGGAACTTATTATTTACTTGCTACTAATAAAGCATCTTCCAAAGCAACAAATGGTAGATTATGCGTATCAGCAACTGCTTTATAAGTTACTTGACCGTGTATAACGTTAACCCCTTTTCCTAGAGCTACATTGCTACGGATCGCTTCTACATATCCTTTGTTAGCAATTTGTACAGCGTAAGGAACTGTTACATTTGTCAGAGCAAGTGTAGACGTACGAGCTACTGCTCCCGGCATATTTGCTACTGAGTAATGGATAACACCATGCTTTTCATATGTTGGGTTATCATGTGTAGTGATCCGATCAATCGTCTCAATAGAACCACCTTGGTCAATTGCAACGTCAACAATCACAGAACCTGGAGCCATAGATTTTACCATTTCTTCTGTTACCAGACGTGGAGCACGTGCGCCTGGGATAAGAACTGCTCCTACTAACAAGTCTGCTTTTTTCACTGCGTTAGCAATGTTAAAGCTGTTAGAAATCAATGTATGAACGCGTCCACCAAATAGGTCATCTAACTGACGAAGACGATCTGCACTAATATCTAGAATTGTAACATTTGCGCCTAAACCTACCGCCATTTTCGCAGCGTTAGTACCTACGATACCACCACCTACGACAACTACTTCACCTTTTGGTACGCCTGGAACACTACCTAGAAGTACACCTTTACCGCCGTATGGTTTTTCGAGGAATTGAGCTCCGATTTGTACGGACATACGTCCTGCTACTTCACTCATTGGCATTAAGAGTGGAAGAGAACCATTTGGCATTTGAATAGTCTCATAAGCGATTGCGATCACTTTTTTGTCAACCAATGCTTTGGTCAATTCTGGTTCTGGTGCCAGGTGCAAGTAGGTAAATAGAATTTGTCCCTCACGGAAATAGTTATATTCAGAAGCAAGTGGTTCTTTTACTTTCATAACCATATCAGCTGCCCATGCATCTGCTGCTGTTGGCACGATAGTAGCACCCACTGCTTGATATTCAGTATCAGTAAATCCACTGCCAAGGCCTGCATTTGTTTCAACTAACACCTGATGGCCGCTTTGTACGAATGCTGTCACTCCAGCAGGCGTGATTGCTACACGGTTCTCGTTGTTCTTAATCTCTTTAGGAATCCCGATAATCATTATAAAATCCTCCCTTGATAGCCCCTGCTCAGTTCTCTTTCACTTACAATATCTTCTTCACTACTCAATAATACAGCGTTTTCATAAAGGGAGCATTAGAGATTCCCTTGAGAGAAAAAGCGTTTGTTTGTGAATTTTCACAAATGCATAAAAGTTTTATTCCAGCTTCATTACCTTTAAGTCAATATATAGCGAATATCGTTGGTTTGGATCATCTAAATCAATTTTCATAATTTCCTCAATCCGCTTTAATCGATAGCTGAGCGTATTAATATGAATATGCAGATGGGCTGCTGTTCGATTTACCTTTCCGACATGGTCGAGAAAGACTTCCAATGTTTCCGTCAAATTCGTTTGGTTTTCTTGATCATAATAAAGTAGCTTAGCCAAATGATCATTCTTGTAAGCTTGTTCTTTATTCCAGTTTTTCATCTGTGGTAAAAAACGATAGATTCCCAATTGCTGAAACCTCAGTATCCGCTCTGTTTCATGAGGGAACAATCGTTTTACGACATTCATCTGTAATGCCTCTTGATAGCTTTGACGCCCCTCGGTTAGTGAACGAACAGGACGACCACAACCAATATAGACCTTTCCCTTTCCAAACTTGTCCGTGAGCTTAGACATACTATCCTCTAAAAATTGCTCGGAAAAAGAGACTAAAGCATCTTCTGTCACAGCTTTTCCCTTGGGGTGTTGCATGAGCAGAATGAGTTGAGAACCATCTGTTAGACTGTAGATTTTATCTCGCATCAACAGGGGATATAGTAATTGATGCACCTGTTCACCCTTATCTTCCAAAACCTCTATCGTACAAACAAGTAGAGGAGGAATTACTTCCATATGTAGACTGATCGCTTTCTGTTGTAGCTTAGGCTCTTCCCCATGACCACCTAACAGAAGCTCCCACAAAAATTCCTTTTGCCTGTCCTGTTCTGCTTTACGTTTCCCTTGTCGTTGTAGTAGTCGGGGTACCGCTTCCTTAGCCGCTTGACGCAAGATTTCATCATCTTCGGAAGTTAAAGGACGATTTACCTCTTGTGCCCAGATATAACCCAAGATATCATTGCCTCTCCGTATGGCGATCGCAACCCGCTTTCCAAGTCCAATCTCCGTCTTTTCAGGAATATGTACGGGGTCCTTTTGTGAAAAGAGTTGTTGAAAAACGCCATCCTTCCAGAGGCGTGTTAATACTTTTTCTGGCACGCGTCGTCCCATGATCGTAGACCAACGAGCCTGATCTGTACTATCTCCATGCGAACTATATGCAATCAGTCGATGATCCAAATCTTCAATGGTAATCGGATTTTGTAATAGTTCACCAATAATATCCGCCAATTCATCAATATCACTATGCTGATGCTGCTCAAAATATTTTTGTTGCATACATGAATTCCCCGCTTTTTTAGTTACCTACATGGATCCGTTATCATCCTTTTGTCTCTTCATTATAACGAATGGTCATAGGGGGAAAAAGCGTTTTTTAAACGAAATGTTTCCAATAATAGCTTTTACATTTGTTGCTCAACCACTCGCCTATTTGCAAAATTCTTTTGAAAGATATAGTAGTAAAAAATGGCCGCTAGAAGCATGCATGTGCCGTGTATGAAGAATAAGAAGCTTACACCTATATAAACGGGGAAAGTAACAGCGATAATCCCCAACGTAACAGAATGTGACAGCATCATCATAGGCGTAAGGCATCCATATACTCTTCCAATTATTTTGGGGTCAACTAGACTTGGCAACCAACCACCAAAACCTATATTTAATAAGGGAAAAGCCAGAGAAATGAAGAAATCAAGGAGAATAAAAACGGAGACGTTGTTCGTAAGACCTGAGAAAACAACCGAGCTCCCCATAATCACAAGGGAAAGAACTGCTATGTGATATAGTTTCATTTTAGTTGCTAAATAGGACCCGACTACACTTCCAAACAAAGCACCTACTCCTGACACAATCCCCATCCATAGCAATACTGTCTCATATGACTCTGGAGCAAGTTTGTACTTCAATGCATAAGTAGGAATGAGTGCATAACCGGCATTTATAATTCCAAATAGAAAAAAAGCACTTGATATGGCTAATACTAGTTTATTATTCCAAATATATCCAACACCTTTACTGAAATCTGATATCAAGGCTCCTATTGATACATCTTTCCACGACTTTTCACCATTTGGTAATCTGATTTCTACTTTGATATGGCATAATTGGATTAGCAATCCAGATACCAGATATGATATGGCATCTACCAAGATTGCTCCCTCTATACCAATGTGCCAATAAAGAAAGATACTAATGGAACTGCCTACTAATATAAGAATACTGTTTACCATTTGATTTAAACCGGTAGCTACTGGATATTCCTTTTCGGTTAAAATGCCTTGCATGATTGCTCTTTGTGCAGGACCAAAAAAATTAGAGACAGCACTCCTCACAAATATGATGAAAAAGGAAAGGACGATGGAATCAATGGCAATAGCAAAAAGTAATCCTAGAGAAAGAAAGGCACAAATAAAATCCGCCCAAGAAGCAATCTTTTTGCGGTCAAAACGATCTGCCACAGCACCGATGAACAAGAAAATGACAAGCATGGGGAGAGAGTACATTAATTCTGTAATGGTAGCAAAGATAGGCTGTGAAGAAAATCTTGTAAGAATATACAATGTGAATGCGATGAGACCAATTTTATTGCCCATAGAGGAGGTTACATTCGCCAGAAAAAGATATGTATAGTTTTTATTTTTGAATATTCTTATGATATCCAAACCAAAATCTCCTTCTTAACGTACAAATATTTTTAGATGCTACAGGGCATGATTGCATGTACTTACTTATTATCTTAGTTGATCATGCCCCAAATTGTTTGGCATGGATATCTATCATTTTCGTTATCATGATAGCAAATAGGAACATTACCTAGGTAGTAAGTAACCTATGCCTAACTAATTCATCTAAAAACATCTGTATATCATTTGTAATCATCGTATTTTCTGTATTAACATTAAATTTTCCCGATATCTCTTTTAGCATCTCTTCTAGCGTAATTGTTTCTTTCGTACAAATATGTGTCCACAGTGTACAGGCTACTTCATCCTCAAACAAGATCGTTTGTCCTTCAGGTGTGAGGACAAATATACCCTCTACATTTTGATCATAAAAGATATCTTTGTTTACTTGATAGGGAGACATCATCAGGAAGGAACCTCCTCTTTTGATTTTCTAAAATAATTCCACATATGTTTTTTCAAGTTACTTTTTATAATTTTGCACTCTTCCGTGTTTGTGCCATCTATACTGTCTGTATCGCTCCATTGGATAGCTCTACATCCACCACCACACATATGTTTAAATGTACACTTTCCGCAAATTGGTAAGTTATCCGTGATTCTGTTTCGTGATTGTGTAAAGACAGGAGATTCGTAATAAATTTCTTCTAACGATTTGTCTTTTACATTTCCACCTAAAAACTCGGGATTATGCATGATTTTACAGGGAAATACATCGCCTTTGCTATCAACCGAAAACTCACTATACGCGTGACCACAATGATTTTTAATGAAAAACTGGTTAACAGCATCAAAATTAGGTTGTTTGTTGATGATTGTGTTTTCGATTTTTATACGTTGCACATAATTTAATTCGTGTTCGTGAGTCTTGCCTCTTCCTAATGAAGCTACAGGAGCTATAATGAGCCGGATGTTATTTTTATTTGTATAATCGATTACGTCCTCCACAGCATCCATATTATTTTTCGTGATTGTCTGGTTAATTTTTAACTTACAGCCAGCTTCTAGCAATAAATCAATGGCCTTTTTCGCCTTCTGCCACGATCCTTTTCCCCTATTTTTGTCATGCTCGTCCTCGATCATGGAATCAAGGCTTATCGTTACTAATTTCGTGATCTCAGCAATTTTGTTAGCTATCTCTTTGTTAGAAATAAAAGAACCGTTTGAAATCATATGAACATTTAACCCCAAAAAATTAGAATATTCCATTAATTCTACGAGATCTTTTCGTAAAAATGCCTCTCCGCCTGTAAAAACAATCGTTTTTGTCCCTAATTCCTTTACTTCTGTGATGACTCTTTTAGCCTCTTCAGTAGAGATATCATTATCCATAGATCTGCTGGGGCTACTTTCTGCATAACAATAGACACAATTTAAATTACATTTGTATGTTGTAACAAAATAAACAGATTTAGGTACAGGCTTATGCGTACTTTGTTTGTTCTCAGTATCTACATTAAAACTATCAATCTTATACAGTCTAATCAAACCAATGACCCTTTTTACCAAACTTACATCGTACTGTTCATCAATTAAACCCTGCGGTGATTTTTTGTTGTAAATCATTTCATGCGCTACTTCATATTCTTGCTGATTCAACACAATCCAACTACTCACCAAGTAATTATGAATAATATAGTCTTCCTTTTCTCGATAGACAGCTAATTTTGGAAAAGTTAATACATCATCGGTTACTAACATCGTATCATTCCTTTCCTAATAGAAATAGTAATGGCACTATTTTTACAAGTAGTGCCATTACTACTATTACCTATGTGTCTTATGCTCCTGCTCCATTATTTGCACCACATGAACAAGAATCAATTACATCAATTACGCCAGGGTTTACTACTTTCACTTTTGGTGTTGTATAATTTTTCATACTCTCACCTCCCTTCTATAAATAGCATAATATAACTTTACTTAAATTTACTGTTAATTCAATATATTGTCAATAATTAAATTAATTTACTTTCACTAAAAAAACCAGTTAAACATCGATATGTTAATTTAACTGGCTTTACTTTTCCTATTATCTATTTAATAGAAATGCTTTCTAACCAACGAAACATAGCTTTCGTATATTCTCCAATCTGCTCCGAAGTAAACAAGTGGGACGCATTCTCTACCAGCCACAACTCATGTGGTTTATGATGCAGGACAAGAGCTTTAGCCAAACGAGTGGCATGTTCTACTCCTACATTCTCATCTACTTGACCATGAATGATCAAAACTGGACAGGTGATTTGTTCAGCTTGTCTCACAGGTGAACGGCTATCATAGACATGGGGAACCGTATCTGGAGAGCCCATTATTTTTTTCAACAAAGACCGCATATCTTGCCGTTCTGAATACGTAAGGTGCATATCACTGACACCGCTCCAAACAACTACGGACGCATAACGATTAGGAAGCATAGCAGCACGTAATGCCATCATGCCACCACGTGAAAAGCCATATAGATGTATGCGATTAGTATCTACAAAGGGTATGTTAGCGAGCATTAAATATGCTATTAAGGATAAGTAAGAATAATGGCTATCTAATAGGAAAGTATAAAATTCATGTACGATAAATTCAGTTAAATTCCGTTTTGAATATGGTCAAAATATGGTCACGGGATGAGAGAAATTCGGTCTAACAATTAACGGGGAAAAATAGAAAAGCGGTTGACGAATCAGATGCAAATAGACCACTTGTAATTTTAGTGGTCTATTGCTTTTCATCTATTTAATTAGTGAAAAAATCAAACTATCCGCTACGCTATAATGCTATAGATACGTATTACATAATTTTATTCTTATTTACAAATATATACATTACAGGTAAAATGTTAACAAATATCATGTTTTATTAATTTAGGAAGGGGAATAACTTATCATGGCTGAAAGTTTAACTTTCACATCATTGGGGGAACTGATAAAAGAAAAACGAATAGACTTGGGTTTGAGCTTATCAGAATTATCTAGGATGACAGGGATTAATAAAGGGATCATCTCAAAAATTGAGTGGGGCGAAACCAAGCGACCAGAGTTAAGGACTCTAAAACCAATCGCAGACGTCTTAGATATACCTTACGAAAAGGTCATTGAACGATATATTGAAATTGATCATCGAATTGCAATTATGGAAGAACTTTTATTAGAATCTATAGAAATCTCCAACCCCTGTTTGATCACTAAAGTGACAATCAAATTCCTTGAAAATCCTAAAAATGATACAGATACATCATTAGAACATATTTATAACCTTGCTAATATCTGTACAGACAATGAAGTGAGGATAACACTTTACAGCATTATTATTAAATATGCCAGATCGCACGGAATATCATTATATATAGCTAGAGGTTTATATCAAAAATATCTGATCGAGAGAGAAGATTTAAAACACTTGGAGGAATCTTTTAAAGTAGGGGAAGAATCTTTGCACTATGTTGATTTTCTAACTAACGAAGAAAAAATTGTTTTCTATTTTAGAATGGCATTACATGCATACAACACGAAAAAATATACTCAATGTATTAAAATGTGTCAGGCAGGACTAAAGGAAGATACAGAAAATAGTGAGTTAAAAGCTAGAGCATATATAGCCATGATTAACTCAATGTCTCGTTTAGGTAAATATAGTGATGTAGAAAAACATCTTGAAGAATTTGAGAAGTTCAATTATCCATTTGTTAATGAAGCTTCTCAACTCACTAGAGCAATCTTAAAAGTAAGAAAAAAGGAATATTCATTAGCTATTCCTTTGCTAGAACAATGCCTTGAGATTATGAGCGGCGGCTCTCGAATCCATGTTGTAAACGAGTTGTTAGAGATACATATTTCCATGAATAACATGAATTATGTTTCAAACATTTTTCAAAAAGAAAACGAAATACTTGATCTTAGTTCGAAAACGCCCTATAAGCACCTATCAGTTGGGAGATACTACCGTTATAAAGGGATTTATCAAATGAACAAAGGACTAATTGAAGAAGGTATGGAAAGCTTTATAAAAAGCCTTTTGTCATTTGGAGAAGTAAACGCATATTTTGAAATGAATGAATGTATGAATGATATTATTTTAGGCTTTGTAGATTGCTCAGAAGCCCTTTCGTTACAATATTTAAAAAGGTTAAATTTGGTGTATAATAAAATCATTGGTAAATAATATAGTGATAGGAGGTGTTTATTGATGAAAAAAATATTAGTAATATTATCAGTGGTTTCATTATCAATGATTATTAACTTCTCAAATTCCCCAATAAACAAACCAGATGCTTTTAGTAAAACCACATCAATAGAATATTCAGCAAAACAAAATGATTACGATCCTGGTCATTAATTACCAAGTCCTTTTTTTGTAAGAACGCTAAATTAATAGCGTTCTTTTTTATTGTAATTTTGTAATATTTTGTCGAATTTTCAGGATCGTTTCATCTTAACTGGTCTTAATTGTAATACATGTAACAGATGGTAAAATAATACACAGGAGGAAGAAAGGAGGGATTGCAATTAGTGTATGCCTTTTAATTATACAAAGGGGCGTTCCCATCGTCGCTAAACTCACGGGAACGCCCCCACCTTGAGCAACAAAAAAAGTTACTCAAGGATATTCTACCACTCATTTACAGGATAAGAAAACAGAAAATTTTCAATTAGAAAACAATTTACAGAAGCTTATAGAAGTCCTCCGTAAAGAGTTAGAGCATCGGTATTTCAAAAAAGGTTCCTTTTTACATCCAGAAGTATTGCAGATGAGCCAACAACTAGATGAGTACATTGTTGCCTTTCAAAAGCTTACAAAACACTAAACTGGTTGTCGATGAGAATACGCTGTACGGGAACCTTACGAAACCCTTTAGGGCATATAAACAGCCGTTTTTCAGCTATTCCTTTAAGACAATTAGAATGTCCATTATGTTGGTATGGGGTGACTCCTATCAAGAAATTGAAATTGCAAGAGTCAAATAAAATATTCAAACAAGAAAAATCAAGGCAATGGTCAAAGTACCGACTTGTATTGATGAGTGAAGCTAGAACAATTTTGCTTAAAAATCAAGCTCAAAAAAAGGCACTGTTTCATTAGCTTTTTCGCTTAACTTAACGCCAAAAAAATATTTTAGACGGAGATGATTTTATGAAGATTCAAAACAAAAAACTACTTATGGGTATGATGTCACTTACATTAGCTTCAGTAGCTTTAGGAGGAACAGTACTTGCGGCTGAAGATACAAAACAAGTCAACTCGTCCATAGATGAACCTAAAAAAGATTCAGAGCCTTTCATTCCAATCGGTGTTATCAATAAAGCGTTGGCAGAAAAGGGACAGAAAGCAATATCTGCATCAGAAGTCCCTACTAAAGCCCAAGTTAATAAAGCTCTACAAGGTGTTATTGCGTCTAAAGATGATCCAGAAAAGGTTATTGACTTAGGAAATGGACATAAAATCACCATTTCTGTAAGTGGAACATCCGCTCCTGCTGAACAAAACAATGTATACAGTGTATCACCACAGTCCATTCAATCAGTCACAGCAAAAGGTGAAATAAAATATACTGCTGGAGTAGATATCTTCACTATGTCTATCACTCAGAAATACTCATATGATGATAAGATAACAAAAATAACTCAACAAGATAAAAAACCTAGTACAAGCTACGGTTCTGGTTTTGGTTGGAAAGGTTCTGATTCAGAAGCCCCCTATATTTATGAAATTGATGATACAGCTAAAGATGCTGTAGGAAACGGTCAATTTAAAAATATTATTTACGGTAAATACGGTTGCCATATTGAATTAAGATTTACAGCTACCGGAAACTACTATGTACATGATTCTTACTTCAATTAAAATACAATAATTGCAAAAAATGTTGTAAAATAAAGGTCGTACGTATGTGACGACCTTTATTTTTTATTACGAAAGGAAAGGGGTTATTATTTTGGAAAAAAAGTTGCGCAAAAGTGCCTTATACGGGTTCTTTATTGGCTTAGCTTTAATGATATTACTTATACCAGAAACACGCGAGTTACCTACCCACACTGGTGATGTAAAAATTGTGCCTATGGAGCCTTTAGAATATATTCTTCGTATTCTAAAAAGCGCCATTATTATTACTGTTGCTGTTGTCATGTCGATCTTTATTAGGGAGAAAAGAACAAACGACACTCCTGCGTTATCCCCCATCATTAACATGCTACTATATTTAGTTTTTGGATTTGTTATAGTTACAGCCGTTGGAACTTTCCTAGTGTACCTCATTCACTATGTTTTAAAGCTTATATATTAATTATTAATGATAAAACGAAAAACATAAGGAAGCCCTCTAACGATTGATATGCTCCCCTTGTGGTAGACAGTTGAAATAATATAACTGTTTCCTTACAAGGAGGAGCATTTTTATGTCCCATAAAGCAAAAATATCTGGGTCAGAAAAGATTGCAGCTATTGAAAAATATCTTCGTGGGGAAGATTCGCTTAATCATTTAGCAAATCTTCTAGATGTTTCCTTTCCATCTATTAAACAATGGCTTCAAACTTATCAATCATTAGGTCCAAACGGATTGCTCCATACATCCAAGAACTCCTCCTATTCCACAGAATTAAAGAAAACAGCTGTCGAGGATTATCTGGCTAGTCGTGGTTCTCACATGGATATATGTAAAAGATACGGCATCAAATCAACCCGCCAACTGCGTAACTGGATCCTGAAGTATAATGGTCATGAGAAGCCGAAAGCTTCCGGTTCAGGAGGAACGCCAATCATGACAAAAGGACGAGCAACTACTTACAAGGAAAGAATTGAAATCGTAAGATTCTGTATAGAACATCAACACAATTATGCCCAAACCGCACAGAAATTTCAGGTATCCTATCAGCAAGTTTATTCTTGGACAAATAAATACATTAAATCTGGTGTAGATGCACTTCAGGATAAACGTGGAAAGCGAAAATCTGAAGATGAGATGTCCGAAGTGGAGAAACTGAGGGCACATAATAAGCTGCTTCAAGCTGAGAACAGAAGAAAGCAAATGGAGATTGATTTATTAAAAAAGCTGGACGAAATCCAAAGGAGGCGATTCTAAGCCAAGTCCGATATGAACCTGTATATCTTGCAATACGTGATCTTCATGAAAGTAAATCATATCCCATAAGTCTACTCTGTGAAAACATGGGAATTCAACGTTCTTCGTATTATAAATGGCTAAATAGGAAAGAAAGCCATAACGAGAAATTCAACAAAGAGTTGCTTCCCATGATTAAGGATGCCTATGAAGAAAGAAATGGGATCCTTGGATATCGTCAGATGACAATCAAACTAAACCGACAACACAATCTTACTGTTAACCATAAACGGATATACAGACTCATGAGAATCTTACAAATAAAATCAGTATGCCGCAGGAAGAAGAAAAGTTACATTCCGTCAACTCCTCAAATTACGACGGAAAATATTTTGAACAGAGATTTCGAATCCGACGGATTCGGTACAAAATGGCTCACTGACGTGACGGAAATGAAGTATGGCCTTCAAAGCAAGGCTTATTTGAGTGCAATCATGGATTTGTCAGATAAAAGTATTGTTTCTTTTGTGGTAGGGCATTCCAACAACAATGAACTTGTGTTTAGAACTTTTGATATCGCACATCAATCATATCCTAATGCTAAACCCATCTTTCATAGTGACCGAGGATTCCAATATACGAACAAAATGTTCAAAAAGAAACTGGACGACGCAGGAATGATACAAAGCATGTCGAGGGTATCTAGATGCATAGACAATGGACCGATGGAATCGTTTTGGGGAATGATAAAATCCGAGATGTATTATCTCAATAAATTTAATACATACAAAGAATTGGAAGTAGCAATTATGGAATACATAACTTACTACAATAACCATCGATACCAGAAAAGACTAAACTGTATGACGCCTTTGGAATACAGGCACTACCTTCAAAATTCAGCAGCATAAGAAAGACACCAACCCATGTGAAAATAGTTGGTGTCAGATTTTTTTGTTTTTCCGTTGTCTACTTGACTGGGGGCAGTTCAGGTTTTTGATACCCCCCCCCAATACATTCATTCACTTTTGAAAGCTCACCTCGCCTACTTCCTGCGACTCTGTGAGCGTCTGTGTTTAATCACCTTACTTTTCTATTACTTAATATAAAAAAGCCCCCTAAGATTAGGAGACTAAATGAAAACAATCTATACGTGTGCAGGTTCAGGTATTTCTACGTGAAGGGGTGGAGGAATTAACCATCCTTTTTCTTTGTTTATCCGTAGTAATCTTACCCCATATTGTGCTTTTGTAATATGGAATTGTCCAAACATCACGCCAATGTCTTCTCTAATCGACTGGCCCATAACTTGACTACATGCAACTAGTCCAGCCGCTATATCCTTAGTTACAGACGCAGCAATTTCAGGATCACTAAACCTAGCACCAACAGGAATACTTTCTAATGATGCTGATGGTCTTTCTGGTGGAGAAGGGGGTAGAACAATACCATTAACTTTTAACAAAGCTTCGATTTGTTCAATTTCTTGCTTCATGGTTTGGATAGTATCTTCAAGAAATTTTTTAAGATCAGTATCGCCAGTATGGTTAATGAATAGTTGGTAACCAGCCAATAAGCCCTTTGTACCAGATAGATAACTCCAAACACCAAACACTTCACCGTAGTGCATTGGTTCATTTTGTGGATTACCACTTAAAATTCCCATGATTGTCCTCCCTAGTTGAAAAATATCCATTGAGTGACCTTCCTTTCTACGATTGGTCACATCCTTATAGTTCCTAAAAACAATGATCATATTCATCATTTCTAATGATAAAAGGAATATGGTAATTTTAACCTAGTGGAATATTTTTTGTTTTCACTGGACATCTTTTGTCATATGGTAATTGATAGATCATCTCCAAGCTCCTCTATCCTCTCTAGCAGTCTTCCGGTTATGACACTGCTCACATAATGGCTGCCAGTTGTTCCGATCCCAAAACAGCGTCTTATCTCCCTTGTGTGCAATGATATGGTCAACTACTGTAGCACCCGTTAGGAATCCCTTGTCATAGCAATGTTTGCAGAGTGGATGCTTTTTCAAAAATCCTATTCTTGCTTTTCTCCACTTAGCATCGTAGCCACGTTGCGTAGATGATCCACGTTCCCGATCATACTGCTGGACTTGTTTCTTCTGGTGAATAGGGCAATAAGCTTCTCTTGTTAATGTTGGACATCTTGAATGCAAACAGGTCTTTATTGGTTTGCTAGGCATTGTTTCACCTTCCTTGTTTACTAGAAAAAATATCTATCAAAATGACCTATATATATTTATTTCTTTTCTTTTCTTTTGTGTACTTATTGCATACATCATGTTGCAGAAACTAGAGTTACTGCTACAGAAATGAGGGTTATTGCTTACAGAAACCCAACTGTTATATACCCATTTTCGCTAAATTAGTTATTGTAAACAGAAACCCCTATTAATGTTACAGAAACTACAGTTCAAACAGGGTTATTGCGACATGATGTAAACATTAAGGGGTAGCACCAATGGTGCTACCCCTAGTAGACGGATAATCAAAAAGTGACTTACTATATTTCAGTTCTAATTAGTGGAACTTTAATCTCTTGAACGACAGTTCCACTCCCGTTATTGTTTCGTAACTTTGAATCTGTGATGTCTTCAATTTTTAAAATGAAGTCCGTTCCATAATTAGATTTGAAAGTACCTTGGCCTTTAACGATTACATCTCTTCCACTAGGTTGAAAGTTTCTGAAATCTCCCCATCCTTTTTGTTGGCATTTGGTAAGTACAGCACCTATATTTACTCCTCCGCCATTGGGATAACCTGGTGAAACCCTCCAGGCTATACCCCCAACATTTGCGTAAAGGTTAGCTTCACCTGAAATAGATCCAGTATTTAGGTATGCTAAAACTCTAAAGGTTTTACCTGCTGGTACTTTAATTTTTTGTGATGGGCTTTTATATGATACTTGTTTAGTTTTAGTATCGGTGGAAGAATTTTGAAAGTTATATTCAGTAGAAGCTTCCATGCTACCCTGAGCAATCGGGAATTTCATGGTAGCAGTGGTTTTGACTCCTACTTTTAATCCATGAGTTGTTGTATTTGAAGTGCTTTCCGTATAGGTATAGGTAAACTCGGGTGTTAACAGCTCTTGATCCATTGTTCCTTTTGAGTTATCTAATACGTTTTTTCCCGCATATAAAGGTGTCCCCGATACTTCGGTTGGACTTCCTTCTAATGTAGCCCATGCATTATTTACTTTATACTGTGAAATTCTTCTTTCGCCAATAACATTTTTAGGTGGTGTTAAGAAAACAATTCCTTCAGTTGGACTATAAGAGAATTGTTGTTCATCACTGGGTTTGAAGTTAGTATTCCATGCTTCATTAAAGGTTCCAGCTTCATCTTCTCTTGCCAAGTCCCGTAATCTTTCTTGAACATCTGTGGATGACGCATGAACAAATGGCGTACTCGAAAAAAGGAACACACTTATAAGAATTAAACTTGCAAATTTTTTCATAAAAACCCTCCCGTTAATATTTTATTATGTGAATATATTCACATAATAAAATCATATAATTAAATTCCACTAAATTCCACTATTTTCATTATGTAATCAGATATGTTCATAAATTCTCCATTTTTATAACAATTATTTTACAATTGGATTGTTGTTTATTTCTCAATGTATAATCTCTGTGAAATTAGGTTACACCCATCCATTAAGCAGAGTTATTTCAACATGAACAACATATCTGATTACATAAAAACCACCCGTCTCCAGGTGGTTCGTTCCATTCATATTTTGTTTCCCAAATTATAAACCTACGAGAGTAAATCCCGCTCAATACGTCAAAAGTGTACGATTTTGTCTAAAATGTTCGGTTTTGTCTAAAGTGTCAACCTACGCGGCTGTTCCTTCAAATAATGCCTGTGCGATTTTAATAATAATATTCTTCCTAATCTCATATAGACGTTGACGTGAGACTCCCACCATGAATGCTGTTACATTCATCTTTTCCCCATCAAGCATACATTCTAGTACCGCTTTTTCCTGTATGTCTCGAATTGTTAATGCCGCTTCGTCAATTTGTTTAATTTTCTTTTCTAATTCTTCGAGTCTACGAATCTTTTTGTTATATACTGCTTCTGGAATATTGAGAGTAGATATTTTTAGACCTTTTCCACTCGGCATTCCTGCATTATCGCCATATGAAGCTACTAAACGACTAGATATACTAGGCGTACTGCTGATAGATCGCTCTAATTCTGTTCGTAACCATGCAGCCTTGTTGACTAAATACCGATAACCTTTTATCCATTCTTCCGCTTTCTGAAGCCATTCCATCGCTGGTTCCATATTAGTAATTGCCAATTGTCCATCATGTTCTTGAAGACCTTGTTTCTCAATCATGTATTTATCCCATTCTGGACAACTTTCTATTATACCAACATGGCGGTCAAATGTTCGGCAAATACTCTTATTACCCCAACAAGTAGCAGGGCATTTTTCACAAACGTTTTCGATCAACAATCCTTTATTCAACTTCCATTCCCCCTTGCCGTGGTATAAAATAGTTTTACGAACATATATTCAATGGCTACCTATAAACAAATACAAGAGTACATAAAAGAAAAATATTATTACATTGCAAATTTGTATTAAATCAATTGTCCCATTTTAATTTACCAATCCGTTTTCGTTATTCTCCTCTTCCTCTATCACCAATTCATCTACATACCCACACAAACATCCAAGACAACAAAATTTCTTTCCATCAAGCATTGGGTTAACAAGTAAATATTCCTGTCTGTTCTTAATCTGGTGTTCACAGAACTCGCATTTCATCCGCCATCCCTCTTCCTTTTTAAATAAAAGTCATTTGTTCATTTGTCTCCTCGATCTCTCTTAGAAGATTCCCTTGAGGATTCCAGTTTGAAACGTGACTCTTAGCAATATCTAGATCACAAATAAGTGTGTTTTTGTAGGACTCGACATTGAAATATTCCTTATATTCCCTCCAAATAGCAGAGAAAGCTCTACCTCGAATGCTGCTACTTTTATAAGCTTGTCCGTTCTTACCACCTAGCAATTCGATTACTCTACGTTTAGCAATATTCTGTAATTCCAACTGCTGCCCGTAATCTATAGTCTTACTACTCTCCAACTTCACAAGTCTTTTTTCGAAACTTTGAGTTCTCATATCCAAGGAAAGAATCGCTTGGATTTCTGGACTTATACCCGCTGGTAGATGTTGTTCTGTAACTCGGTAATACTCATCTACTAACATTTCGTAGGCGTCCCAAGCTTCATCCGTATTTAGAGATTTGGCGTGCATCCAAGCACCTTTCTTCGTCCATAGATAGATAACGGAGGCATTTTTAGAACCATCGTGAATTTCATGACGGTCGATAAAGTTGCGTTTCTCCTCGCCCTCAAGCTTGATATAATGCTTACCTTCTTTATATCGTTTAATGTTGTTGTTGAAATTGTAACTCATCTGTTGACGATCCGCTCTGTAGGACTCCGATAATTGAGTTGTGGTTAAAACCCGTTCACCTTGGTATTCAATAGGTGCTAGTTTCATGATTCCGCTCCCTCCCTCTTGTTGGATACTACTTTCAAAGCTGGTTTCGTTGGTCTAACTTCTGTCAGACGTCCAAATTCATCAGTAGATACATTGTAGGTAGGTACATTTCCAAATACTTCCTTGAACATATTGCTCATACCACCTGGGTTCCTATCCATGTATTCCATGACCTCGCTCATAAATTGGTCAAACAAGTAACTATCGTTATCCTGTTCAATCTTTTCAACAAAGACTGCTTGTTGAAACGCTTCATAATCCATCTCATCAGGGATTTTTTCTATCGTCTTATTTGTGTGGTTCGGTTCTCCATCCACATAATATTTTTGTTTTTCAAGAGTGATAAGCGAAAGAAAATCCGTTTTTTTCATTCGGTAAAAGGCAAACCATACTCGTATCTGCTCCCCGAACGATACCTCCCCCAGATCAATGCTGCTCTTACACTCTTCAATGCATAAGTTATCAGAGAAAATGTCTTCCTCGACTCTCTTGCTGAAGGAATCTCGCTTGTTTTTCACAGTGTCATTAAGTTCCCCATACCTCTTCTGAAGTTGACACAACTCTCGATAGAGAATGCTGTACTTATGTCTGATTTTCTTGCGTTTTCTCTCGTACAATCGTAAGGCCACAAAGAAGTTTAGCGGGTTGTAGGTCTTGAGATTCTTTACAACTTCTAGCGTCTCGATAAAAATGTTACTTACTCCCTCTCCCCGTGATTCAGCTAGCTCCATGCCTTCCCGAATGGTTTCCTCCCCATCTTTTTGCAAAGAAGCAAAGAATAATAATCTAGTCAATGTCTCATGTATTCGTAACGAGTATTCGCTATACAAAAGCAAGTCTTCTTTTTGACTCAGAGACAAATCTTCTACAAACTTTCTCGTTTCCCGTTTCAACATAACTAGAGAATTGTTTATTTCAATTTTGTTCATCCTTTTCACCCCTGGAATAATTTTTGGAATATTTTACATTGATTTTGACAGCATTTCGTTACAATCACTCTTGCATCTCTCTACGAAATTGTTCAAAGCGTTCTTCTGCCTGTACCCTACGGTAGCTGCTTGCTTTATTTTGAATAGGAATGCTCGTTTCCAAGATACGATCATAAATTCGACTCCCTAATTTTCCATCTAGCTCTGAGGGCTTCAAATTTGACGTATAGAAGGTCGGAAGTTGTTTACGGTATCTTCCCGTCTATCACTCGAAATAAAACGTCATTTACCCAGTCTGTGACCTTCTCAGCACCTATGTCATCCAGGATTAATAGGTCACACTGTAAAAGGGCAGTCATGATTTGTTGTTCCGTCTCTGCATTTTTCTTGTTAAAGGTGTGCCGTATCCGCTCGAGTAACTCCGGCACACTTTGGAAAACTACTGTCTTTCCAGATTCTTTCAAGTGGTTGGCTACAGCAGCAGCTAATCTACTTTTTCCATTTCCGTAGGTTCCCCACAACATCAGACTAAAGGAGCCAGATTGATCAAATTCAAAGGCATATTTCTTTGCTTGCTTACAAGCCATTTCAGAGCCTTCACGTTGTATAAAAGTATCGAAGGTAGATTCTTCAAACCGTTTACCTAGGGCTGAAATAGAAAAGCGTCTTTCTATCTCCTTGCGTTGCTGATGTTCTGTAAAGCGTCTCATTTCTTCCTTTGCCGCCTTCGCCTCACATTCACAAACAGGCTGTACAAGCTTCTTCTTACCGAATATCTCAACTTCTTTCTTGGGAACAACTCTCTTACAATGCGGGCAAACATGCTCTTGATCAGAGGGAAAGTTCATCGAGTTCTGCTGCACGACGTTGTTTATCACTTGTTTCATCGAGTCCATTCCATTCACCCCATGTCGTTTTAGGATTTTGCTTCTGATTGTGCAATTTCATCATGCCTTGTCTTGCCTCATGCTCACTTGTATTGCGGATGATACCGAATGCATACTCAGCAGGTTTGTCGCCGTAATTCATGATGTATGTAGATAACGCATAGGTGACGATAGCCTGATTTGTTTCTGCTGTTTGCTTTGGATCAATAGCATACTTGGCAAGCTTTTCCCATATCTTTCTAAGGACACTATTTGCAATCTTCCCTGATTTTCTTTGGAGTCTGACCAAATCGAAGTATTCAACAAATAAACGATTGGGTAATTCAATCCGGTTGATGAGCTGTTGCGAATCGACAAAAGAGATAATTTCCTCACGACTCTGACAAGATTCTTTTATATGTTTATCTTGTTGTTTATCTTGTTGTTTATCTTGTTGTTTAACTGCTGTTCTATTAGCGCCCTTTGGTGCGCCCTTACCTGCGCCGTTCGGTGCGCCGTTCGCATCTTTTTCGTCTTCTACAACCATTGGTATAACTGCATTTTCAGGAATAACAGGTGCGCCCTTTGGTGCGCCCTCCGGTGCGCCGTTGGGTGCGCCGTTTTTTGCGTAGTTTTCTAGCTGTTGGGATGCTTCATAATCCACAATAGTTATGAGTGTTGCGGCGTTTCCTTTGTATTTTGTTTGCGTTGTTACAATCAAATTTTGCTTTTCTAATCTTTGAATTGTTGTTCTAATTTCCTTATAAGACCATCCTGTAATCTCAGAAAACCCTCTTACTGAAAAGATGTATTGACCACGCTCACACCAATTAGAAGCCTTAAAATTAGCGTTCTTTACTAAGTAGTGATAAATAGCTTCATCTCTGAAATGCTCGAAGTTTATACGGGGAATGACAACGAAGCCCGCTTGGTATCTGTCTATGTGATCACTCATCCCCCTGTTCCTCCATTTCGTTGCTCTGTATCCCCTTGTTAATTACTCATTACTTTGAGGTTATGTTTTTTTTTAAAGAAACGGTTTTAAGCGAACCTTTATCATTTCTATTGCCTTCTCTTTTCCAAAAGATTGCAAATCATTATGAAATAAATTCCAAATTTCCTTCCATTTATCAAACTCATCTCTCAACATGGAAATGCTTGAATCTATAAACAACTGGGCTGTCTCTTCTCCATTTTTGGCAAAATGAAGCATGTCCTTTAGCGCTGCTACAAGTTCGATATCATAAGGATCACTCATTGACTTGCCCCCTGTCCTACAAGGTAGTTTCTGCGTTCTATCGCGATTTCTCTCATTTGAGGTATAACTTTCGTTTTATATTCACCTGTTATATCAGTAGTTATATAGGCATCTAGTACGTCAAGGCTTACCTTGTCTACTATCGCTTTCCACCACTCCAAATATTTAAACCCTGTTGTTTTAGAGTAAAAAATGGTCTGGTCAATTCCAACTTCCGCAGACTGTTCAACAATCATTTTTATTACAGGGTTATCGCTATTCCATATAGATTCCAAGTTACTTTCCCCCTCTTGTGTCGAGGACAAAAATCATTTGTACAATTTCAAAATATTAGCTATAATGTTTAGTAGAGAGGCTTGTCCTCTGTTCGTTCGGTAATCATTTCCCTAGTCCTCCAAGACATGTCGGGAAATGGAAGTGTTACCCCGCCTGTTCGTCGCAGGCGGTTTTTTCATGTTCTTCTACATGTGCCATCTCCAATAAGCCTATGAAAGCTCCTGAGCTTATTTTGGCTGTAAGCTCCTGATTACTTAGAATATCCTCGATCATTTCCGCTGGAGTAGCTAGGTTGTTCAAAATAATTCACTCCTTTTCTTCCTTGTATATAATCGTGCCTAAAAGGCCCGCCTTCTGTTGTCATGCCTCTTTATCAGATGAGTTGAGATAATGAAAATTCTTATTCAAGAACACCCGCATATCTTCCGCTTTAAACATCCAACGGCCACTATCTTTGCTATTCGAGATAGTAGCCATATCCCTTTTGAACTTTGGATTGAGCAAAATTTTTTCAATCAGCCAATCTCGTTTACGGCACGTTTCCATTTCCAAACGCTTCAAATCCCACCAACAGCCACTCCGAGATTCCTTGAGAATTTTTTGTATTTCTAGCTTTGTTAGTTCCTTTACATACGTTTCATCAATTTGTACAGTAAGCATTTTTCTCCCCCTCTCTAGAAACTCAACTCTTAGGTATTTAAAATACCTAACTACCCAAAAAAAATAATGCATTTAAATAAAGGTATTGACGATACCCCTAAAAGTAGATATACTAATTACAGGTATTAAAAATACCCAATTGACTAAAAAAGTTCCTCTGGCTTTCCTTCAAGGGTATCACAAATTTTCATCATCACTTTGAAGCTCGGATTTACACGGCCATACTCTAGGCTTTTGACGTGTTCCTTAGAGATACCAATAACATTGGCAAATTCTTCTCGTGTAAACCCTTTTTCTAAACGTTTACCTTTTAGTTTCTCACGTTTTCCTAACAAGATAGTCAAGTTTATCACCTCCCATCAATTGATAATTTGATTATAAATGGTATTTACACTACCGTAAAGTATTAAAAATACCCTTTTGTTATATTTTATATTATGGAGGTCTTTGTGTCATGTCACTCGGAGAACGAATACGTGGTCGCCGTAAGCAATTAGGATTGACTCAATTAGAAATTGCCCAACAATTAAATATGGGTCGATCCAACTTTGGACATATCGAAAATGGTAGGGTAATTCCTTCTAGCACCGACTTAGATAAACTTGCAGATATTTTAAAGACAACACCTGGTTATTTATTAGGAAAGACAGATAATCCTGTTGTTAATACGCAAGAAAACCCATACCCTCTTACATCTAAAGAAGAGAAAGATATAGCAAAAAAATTACAATCCATGATGGATGAATTGGAGAGCGACACTCCACTAGCCTTTTTAGGGGAACCTATGGATGAAGAAGATAGGGAGTTATTAAGAATTTCCCTAGAAAATTCGTTAAGAATATCTAAACAAATGGCAAAGAAGAAGTTCACACCTACAAAATACCGCAAATAACTTCTGGGAGTGTCAGCATGAATATTATTGATATAAAAGTTCAAAAGCTACTTAAAAAACACAATTCAAACGATCCTAAAACAATAGCTTTTGAAAAGGGAGTAACGATTCTTTATGAAGAGTTAGGCAAAAACATCTGGGGCTATTTCACTAACAACAATCGCATCCCCATTATTCATATCAATAACAAGCTTGATGATTTCAAGACCTTATACACAATCGCCCATGAACTAGGGCATCACGTTCTACATCCTCAAACTAATACTCCTTTTTTACGGAGAAACACGCTTTTTTCTATTGATAAAATTGAACGCGAGGCCAACCAATTCGCCCTCCATTTATTAATAGGTGATAAAAAGATTGAATACGATGAAACCCTAACCAATTTCTTGCTAAGGTGTAATATACCAACGGATTTACACATTTTTTATTAACCTTGGATTACAAGTCTATTGGATTAGGTTTCTATACACAAAAAAAGAACATACGTTCTACGAAGAGGGTAATTAAATGGCTAGTTTTCAGAAGTACACAACGAAAGATGGGGCTAAATGGTTGTACAAAACTTATACAACTACTGATCCAATCACAGGAAAAAAAAAGCAAACAACAAAAAGGGGATTTAAGACCAAAAAGGAAGCGCAATTAGATGCAATTCAATTTGAACAAGACATAGCAAACGGGCTGTACAGTCCATCTTCAAAAGTTGTCACCTTTGAAGATGTTTACCAACAATGGTTTGAGATTCATTCCAAAACAATAAAACGGAGTACACAGAAATCTATAAAATCTCTTTTCAAGAATCAGATAATCCCCCATTTTGGAAAACTCCATCTGAAAGATATCTCTAAACACTATTGTCAAACCTTCATTAATCAAATAGCTACAAAATTCAAAGCTGTAAGTATTGTAAAAATGTATGTAGGTCAGGTCTTTACATTCGCTTTAAAAATGGATTTGATTAAAATGAATCCGATTGAGCATGTGGTTATACCTAAAAAAGCTTCTAATTTTGTTTATGAGGATGACACAGAGGATCGGAGCTATTGGGAGAAAAATGAGATTAAGCAATTTATCTCAATTACTAAAGAAGAACTTAAATTTAGAGATGTTTTACTATTCCATATGCTGATTTATACAGGGGCTAGAAAAGGAGAAATTCTAGCTTTGCAATGGCAAGATATCGACTTTGATAAGAAAACGGTTTCGTTTTCCAAAACACTTTTCTATGACAAGGAAGGGTTTATCTTCCAAACCCCCAAAACAGCCCGTTCTAAACGTGTAATTAGTATTGATAGTAAAACACTCGACTTACTCAGAAAATGGCGTACAGAGGTAAAAAAGCGGCAATTAGCGTTAACCACCCCTATTCATACAAATGACATGATCTTCACTCGTGTAGATGGCGTACCTTTACGTCTGGCGTATCCAAACGACAAACTAAAAGAAATCATTAAAAAGCATAACTTGCACCCTATCACCATCCACGGTCTACGACATACACACGCCTCTCTTCTTTTTGAGGCTAACGCAAGTATTAAAGAAGTTCAAGAACGCTTAGGTCATACTGATATAAAAATGACCATGAACATTTATACACACGTTACCAAGTCAGTGAAAGAACAAACCGCTAACAAGTTCTTACATTTCCTCGAAGGATAATATTATTATGGTCAAAATATGGTCACAGGCCTTTACTTTTTAAAAATAAGCCATAAAATAATGAATGATTTAGGGGCGCAATCCCTGTTATAACAATAATCTTATCGTTTATAGAATGAAGGTGATAGACGAAAATAGTTTAAGATCGTATGTTAGCGAGCAAAAAATACGCTTGGTGCACATCCTCCATCTCTGCTCCGCCAAATTCATCTCTACCAGAAGCTCCCTCGTTCCCGCGATAATGGGGAGCAACAACGGCATAACCGAAAGCTGCCATTTGAGAAATCCGTAGTGGCTGAACCCTTCCGATTTTTTTATAGCCACCTCGGCAGTAGAGAAGGGCTGGCAAGGGCTCTACCACCTTTTGATGTGGGATCAATTTCTCATCTGGAATAGCTAAAAGCGCTTTTACAGGGTGATTATCACTAAGATAAGTTACCGTAAACAGAGCCACTTCTGGTATGGCTCGTTCTTCTTCCGTTATCTGCATGATCTCAGTTACATCTTGCAAAAGTTCTCTTCGCATGTTTTATTACCACCTGTTCTCTGAAAAATATCCGCATCCTATCCGTAAACAGGAAAAAGAAAAGAGGAACCATGATAGTTCCTCTTCTCTGTTTATAAACATCGCTGCGATTAGTATCCGCGCTTATTCTGTTTTTTATTGATAGTAGCTATGTTTTCTTCGCTGTGTTTCATCCATTTTTTCATTTTGTCTTCAAACGAATCCTTAGGAGTGTCACGCTTATTGAAGCCACGGTCTCCACCACGATTCCCACCACCACGATAGCCGCCACGGTCTCCACCGCGCTCTTTTTGTTCGTCGCGAGCTTCGCGTTCTGGTGCTGGTAAAGCTGCGCGAACGGAAAGGGAGATCTTACCTGCATCATCGATGGAGAGTACTTTAACCTTCACAGCAGCTCCAACGGAAAAGTGATCATTAATATCCTTTACAAAACCATTTGCAACTTGGGAAATGTGAACTAGTCCTTGTTGCGTTTCATCCACAGCAACAAACATACCAAAAGGTTTAATTGCCGTCACTTTTCCTTCAATGATGCTTCCAACTTCTACTGCCATCCATTTTGCACTCCTTTTATCTTTTCACCAAGTGTCGAGAACCCCACTTCATACAGGCTCATTTCCTAAGTATAGCAGACAAAACGATTCAATGAAAAGCCCATTCTTAACTTTTATACTTGTACCAAATCTGTATTATTTAGGAAAAGCTGGTAAGCATCAGTAGCCATGACCAGTTCTTCGTTGGTTGGAATTACCATAATTTTAACTGGAGAGTATGGGCTATTGATGAAGCCCTCTCCTTTATTGTTACGATTTGCTTCTTTATCTAGGATAACACCAGCGTATTCTAGGCCGTTACATACCAATTGACGGACCAATTCACTGTTCTCGCCAACACCTGCTGTAAAGATGATACCATCGATACCATTCAGGCGAGCCAAGTACAGACCGATAAAGTCATGTAGACGTTGTGCAAATAGTTGAAGAGCTAAATCGGCACGCTCGTTACCTTCTGCTGCTGCTTTTTCTATGTCACGCAGATCGCTGGAGATGCCGGACAATCCTAGCACACCGCTTTCTTTGTTCAATATTTCCATCGCACCTGATGTATCGGTTTTTTCAATTTCTGCGATGTATGGCAAGATTCCTGGATCAATGTTACCGCTACGTGTACCCATCATTACTCCAGCAAGCGGAGTCATACCCATAGACGTATCAATGGATTGACCATAGCGTACGGCTGTAATGCTGGCACCACTACCAATGTGGCAACTAATTAGACGTAATTTTTCTTTTGGTGTACCCATTAATTGCTCTGCACGTTGTACCACATAACGGTGAGATGTTCCGTGGAAGCCATATTTACGAATACCGTATTTCTCATAGTATTCATATGGCAATGGATACAAATAAGATACTGGTGGCATTGTTTGATGGAAAGCTGTATCAAATACCGCTACGTGGAGCGCATCTGGACGGCATTTTTGCGCCAATTCAATTCCTAATAGGTTGATAGGGTTATGCAGAGGTGCAAATCGAGACAACGCATCGATTTTGCGTTTTACATCGTCTGTAATAATCACAGATTCCTTGAAATCTTCTCCTCCGTGAACTACACGATGAGATACCATTGAAATATCGTATTGCTTATATTTATCAAAAATAGCATTGATTGCTTGTTCATAAGCATCGCGTTTTACTTCTTCTACCATGCCTTTGTCAATTACTTTACGAGAAGGCAATTCGAACAATTGATATTTAACAGAGGAGCTTCCACAGTTTAAAACAAGGCTTATCTTTTTCTCTTGTGCTTTAAATTTAGAATAGGTGTCGCCATTGTCTACTGGTACAATAACTTCCAATTCCATGTTGTTTTTAAGACCAGCAGCATTCGCTTCATCTGTATCGATGTGCAATTCTAAACGGAAATCCTTATGCACACGGCACAATACATTTTCAAACACAATGGAACGAGTACCTGGAACTTCAACGGATACAAATTGTTTGTCTTTTACGCCAAATTCTTTTGCTTCGTCTTCTGAGAAGTGAATGTGACGGAATGCAATGATAACACCTTCATCAATGGTAACAGTTCCATGAGGCCCTTCAAGAGTGATACCTGGACTACCTTTAATATCGCCAGAATCACGCACAGGAGGCTCTACACCCAATACAAAACTGTCTGTACGGGATACTTCTAGCTGCGTCGCTTTTCGCACAGGGCCTAATACACGCACTTTATTAATTCTACCTTTTGGTCCAACAATGTTAACCGTTTCTTCTGCTGCATACTGGCCAACTTGTTTTAGGTCCTTTAGCTTTTTAAGCTCATAGCCAGGACCGAATAATTGATCCAGATCTTGTTGTGATAAGTGAATATGACGGTTTGAAATACCAACAGGTACCTTCATTTGACAGACTTCCCTTCTTTTTTCCTAAGTCTATAGTGGTGTTATCTCTCTTTATAATGGTTGATTTCCTAAATTTTATCATCAACCCTACGGTAAAATGTTAACACCTGTGAGTATTCTGTTACAACATTTTTAAACTTTTTTGTTTTTTCCTGAAAATTGTATAGACAAATAAAAATATTATGCCAATGAATGCTCCCGAAAAATCAAGAACAACATCCGTAACAAGTGAGGAGCGATCCGGTGTAAAGGACTGATGCCATTCATCTAACACCCCTAGAAACAGGCTTAAAAATAGGCTCCATGGTAACGAATAAGCAGGAGAGGACAAATAGCGAATGGCTTGAAACAGCATGATTCCAATAAACATAAAACCAAAAAAGTGCCCCGCCTTTCGAATAAAGAATTCCAGAACTCCTTCTACACCATTCTTTTCAAAACTTACCTCTTTGTTGACATAATGAAAAGAAATATTTCCCACTTTTTCTTGAATGCTGTCTAGGTTGATATATTTTTTTAATTGACCGCGTATATCTTGTTGCCCATATGGTTGAGAAGAAAATACGAATTGAACCCCAAGTGCCAGAAGCAGGATACATACGTAAATCAGTCCTTTGCGACGATTCATAGGTCACCTCTTTTTCAAGTAAAAAATGATGTTTATCCATTATACCCGAAAGTGAAACCAATGGAAAAAAGCTACCGATATGCTCGACAGCCTCTTCTCCATTTCCACTTCTCACTCATGTAAACAAATTGTTACCACCTGTCCATTGGATTATCTATCAGTCCGTGGTACTGGCTGAAAATCTTCTGGACGAAGTGAGTTAGGTCTACCATCAGATTCTTTCGTACTATCACTTTCCATTTTACCCCTATTACCTGACCACCCCAGGCTTCGGGGATGTTTATCGGTTTTTGTAAGAAAACATCTTCCTCTATTGTTCCACCAATTGGCAACCAATTGTTTCAGTAATACTCCTTTGTGATCACGATGCTCACTTGGGTGACAATTTCCTTGACGATATAAGCTTGGTACTACATAGAACATAATCCATGGAAAACATAGGAATCCCAATGACATTACTCCCAAAAAGGAACTAAAGAATTGGCGATTCGTCCAGCCAAACAAGAATGGCAGAAACGGAATGAAAAAAATGACCACGGCAAAAAGTAAGCTTGGCATATACATAAACGTAGCCGTCTTACCTCTATGTGACTGGATTAAGCTCAGTTCTCCTTGCTCTGGGTACTCTTCAAAGTAATGACACATTACTAAGGTCTGTTGTGTAACAAAAGTAAACAACAATAGCGTAGCAAATACTGCTGGCTGATTAACGGGCAAATCCCAAATAGCTACCCCTGCTACTAATGGCACTAAAAGTAGCGGTATTAGTAGAATAACAATGATTATCGAACGCAATTGTCTCAACACAGCAGCTACTATCAGAGCAATCAATATACTGAGAGTAAATGTGATGACAAACGGCCCCTTCTGTTCCCAGCCTTTTACACTGTGCTCCTCTAGCTCTTTATCCAGTGGTGTTAAGATCTTGTAGTCCGTTGGTAACATTATTTCTTTTTTGAAATTTTCTGGCATGCTGTAATACAGAGATCTCGCGGTGGTTGGAAATCTTCCCTCACCCTGCTTTTTAATATTTGCATGAACATTGATCTGGTACACCTTATCAGTCCGAATATAGGTAGGAGATAGAGATTTATGATTCATGGTCACTAAATCTCCCAGTAGTCTCATTCCTTTCGGAGTGTGAATGAGCGCCTGCTGCAACTGATCAGGATAATCCATATATTGCTTTGGATAACGTAAAATGATCTGGCTTTTCACATCATTCCATTCTACCGTACTAACCATTTGTGGCCCCAAGTAGCTATTGATTTGCCGCTTTACGTCCTCAATAGACGCACCGTACAAACTAGAAATCTCAGCTTTGGGGACGATCTCCATTTGTTGTTCTTCTGAATTTTCACTAGTCGCAATATGGTAAAGCTGAGTGGATGAACCCTCTCCTGTCTTTTCCAATACTTGCATGACTTGATTAGCGACCTCTTTTACTTTTGGCAAAGAGGGACCTTGAACGGTAAATTTCACCTTCTCTTCGTTCTCCGATCCTGTCTGATCAAATTTAGCCGAATAATTAGCATCTGCTACATTGCCTAATACTTTATCAATAGCCTGTTTTATTTTATAGCTGCTGCGCTCCCACGAAGATTGATTTTGATACTGTAAATAAAACGTGATACTAGAGGGTGTCACAGCCATATAGGAATCAAACAGCTCAGGAATCGTTTTATGCAGAGTAATTTCTGTGTCCTTCGCCTTCTGAATAGCCGTCACCATCGTTGTGTTAGGAGGCAGGTCCAACGAAAAAGTTTGACTGGTGTCACTGAGTGTTTTAGATTCGTTTTGATTCCATTTCAAGAAAGGATCAGCTTGCGCAAACGGCCCGCAAAAGAAGTACACACCCCATGCAACAAGTAGCGCTAGTACATACGGTAACATCCCCAGCTGCATACGCCCATACCATGTTGCCTGCATCTTTTGATTTGTCCAATGTCTGATGCGGTTATATGTACTATGCTCAATTCTATTGGTATATCTCACGCTGTTTTCCTGTGTGCTACGTTGCTCGGAGGAATCATATACTTTTCGCGCTTGAAGCCATAGAGCAGTAGCTGTTGGCAAAACGTATAAATAGATCAAACAAGCACCGATTAAACCCCAGAATAGGATCGGAAGCGCTGGTAATAAGCTAAGCTTATCCTCTTCTTTTAATAACCGACTATACAAAAGGGGAATAAACAATAAACTAACTATAACAAGGGGGAGGACAACAGGAATCCACCTACTTTTAGTCGCTTGCCAAACATGTTGATAATTCCAAGTCTCTATGAGTGCGTACCGTTCAAATAAGAGCATCCCAGCTCCTATACATAAGGTAACAAGCACCAACAGCGGCCCTACAGAAGCAATCGTAAGTGTCTGATTAGTAAAATAGAGGCCAGTCACTAACACAAACAATGTTAGAAGAATGGAACCCAATGCAAAAAATCCGGCCTTCCACTGCCGCATCCGATAAGCGATATATGTAGCCGCCAGAATTGATACCGCACTAAAAAGAGAAAAGACCATCCGCATAGATGCCAAAGATTCCTGCAATGCCCCAGGTCTGATAAACACTTGGTATTGCTTGTTTGCTTCTCTATTCAGGTCAACTATTTGTTGGCGGAGCTGTTGATCAATTGTAAGAAGGGATGCTTCTTTGGCTGCGAAAAGCTGATATTCTACCACAGGTTCTCCATGATATAACGTCAGGGAATCCCCAATCTCTTGGCGGGAATCGCGGATATCAACCAGCTGGTGTAATCCTACTCCCCCTTTTGGAGTAGAAATGGACAACTTATACAGATCTTCTAAAGTATTAGACGCATCACTCCAATAGAAAGAGGTTTGCTCTACCCCTTGACCAATGCCTCCAAGCGATTCGGTTTTTCCTCTATTTTGTAGCTGGCTTACAATATCACCTGGCGTTAGCTGATAGGCCCTCAGCATGGCAGGACGAAGCAATAATTCGATCTGATTTTGTACATCGGGTGATTTCACTATCACCTGTGATATCCCTTCCATACGTTCGAATCTACCCTTTACTTCCTTCTCAGCCAGCCTCTTTAATTCAGGGATAGCAAGTCCAGTCATAAAAACGGTCGCGATCGGCTCTCGATATAATTCCTCCTGCGTTATCTTAATTGAATCCCTGCTACCTATCATCCCTTCGATATCCTGTAGCTTAGCTTGTAGTTTGTCTTCAAAATCATTGCCAAAGTTATTTTCAGTTTCTATCTCCATTTTTGCTTGACCAGTTCCCGAGGTAGCTGTCAGTTTTTTAATTCCTGAAAGCTCTCTAATTTTACCCTCCACCGGTTGAGAAATCTGCGCTTCTACTTCATCAGATGAAAGACCTTGAGCCGCAATTTCTACTTGATAAATAGGTTTTTTCACATCAGGAAAGACGAGTAGAGGTATGGATAATAAGGAAATAATTCCCAATAAAACGATTAGCCCTACCGTTAGTAGCAGCAACTGCTTTCGAAGACGGTTCGTTGTAGCATTACTCATGGGAACTCTCCTTTACTGCCTCACCATCCGCTACGTATGATAGACCTGATCTGACTATCATCTGTCCGTCAGAAACTCCCTCTTTAATTTGATACATATCATTGTGAATGGCCCCTACTGTAACGCTTTTCCGATTTGCTTTACCCCCATCTATGACATAGACAAATCGTTCCCCATCCATCATGCCTACCGCTGATACAGGAACATAGAGGTCCTTGCTCTCTTTGCTTGTAATCTGAGTAGAGACATTCATACCGGTCTTCCAATTTTGCGGTTTGCTAAGCACTGCTACATCTACAGTGTACGTACCATTTTTTTCGTCCATTGCAGGTGATACAAATGTGACTATACCAGGAATTGGCTCATTTCCAGTCGATTGGATAGTAAGTTTCCCTCCTTGCTTCCATTGAGATATTTCACCACTATTGACTTGGAGATGGACAACCCATGCACTATCATCCATCAGCTTTACAACAATTTGACCAGCTCCCGTCTGCTCAGAAACATTCTGGCTTACCTCAGTGACTATTCCAGAGAAAGGGGCAATCAACTGTGTCGCTGTTAAATCATGTTGTGCCCGAACCAGTTGAACCTGTGCTTGCTTAATGCCCGCATTTAAGGTAGTTTGATCGGCAAAACTAGCACCCTGTTGCAATTTAGAAGAATGATTTTGTTCTGCTTGCAAAGCAATAGTGGCTTGCTTTTGTTCTTGATCTAGTCTATCAAGTTCACTTTTAGCAATAGCCCCACTGTCGTATAATCGTTTTGCTTTTGACAGTTCATCGTTGACTACTGCTAGCTTTTGTTTTGCCTTATTAATTTGCAATTGTTGATCATACAGGTCATGCTGATCAGCCCCCTGCAATCCTTTTATTTTTTCAGCACTCGCCCGTGCCACCTGAGATTCGGCAGAAGCAATTTCCTGTTTCCATATAGTCGTGTCCAATTGAGCTAACAATTTTCCTGCCTGTACCTTCTCACCCTTTTTCACATGAATCTGGGCTATTTTTCCGCTCGTTCCAAACGATAAGGGCATTTCCTTGGCAGCAGCAACAATGCCATAGGTTGTGTTACTTTCACTTGCTTCCAAAGTAGATACACGATAGCTTGGGACCGTTTTAATTTGAAGCCCCATTTCTCCCATTGCAAAGTATCCTTCTCTCATTTCTTCCATTTGATCTATATTAGATTTCATCTTATCGCAACCACTTAAGGTCAGTAGTATCGCAATCCCCAGTAACAGATTTCGCTGCACATCATCACTCCCTAGCATAAGAAAATAAATTTTTAAAATATTTAATCAATTCATTGTATACGGATAACGTAGGAGTGACAATAACTTTCCAACATTAAAAAATAATATACCAGCTAGGACATAAACAAAAAGAGCAGCCTTCTACGTCTACGCATAGAAGCTGCTTCTTTACTTGTGTAAGATTCTTATACTTTAGATGCACGAGCCTGTTCATTATAAGCAAGCACCCACTCACAAGCACTTGCCACACGGTCTACACAATGCGTCGCTTGCCTTCTTACATCAGGATGTCCATGAGACATGGCAAATCCGTGTGGTGTGATAGCAAACATCGACACATCATTAAATGCGTCTCCTGCACATGCAATATCCTCAACTGAAATCCCTAAATCCTTCGCTAAATAAACAAGCCCATCCCCCTTGCTAATATGACTCGGGACAAAATCTCACTAACATACGTGATTGAACGATTTTTCCATAGGCTGTCATCTCTTTGGTATAAAAATGGATTGCCCGATACTAATCGTTTGAAATAGGTCAAATCCGGTAGCGATCTCATCAATTTGTTTTGCAATTTTTGGTAAAAAAGCCCCCTCGAAAAGCTGCTTTCCCGAAGCCTTTCTTACAAATGCTCCATTTTGGCTTACACGATGGCATTCAAAACCGAGCTCTTGGGACACTTTCACTAACTCTTGATCCATGCGACCAGATGCTAGACAAATTTCAACTCCCTGGTTATAGAGAGAGGTTAACGCTTGCTTATCTCGCTCACTGACGCCAATCTTGTCCTGAAATAATGTACCGTCCAAATCGCTGACAAACATCTTAATCACTGCGATTCTTCCCTTCTGACTACCTAGATGTATGAGAGGTTGTCAACTGCCAACCGTTTTGGCGTGCAACCCACTCAGCCGCCTCACGTACGTTTTTAGCAATATGAGCTGCCTTTTCTTTAATAGGCTCATCAGCATGGTCCATAGCAAAACTGTGCGTCACGGCTTCAAACATCGGAAGATCATTGTAAGAGTCCCCAATGCAAGCCACTTCATCTGGTGATAGACCTAAGTTCTCCATCAGACGGCTTACTCCGTCTCCTTTACTAACATGTAAAGGCATTAAATCTAGACAATCGCTAAAGGAAACAAACGAATCAAATTGCTCTGGATACAGCTCATGTACTCTTTGTTGCAATTGCTTTAATATGTCCATTTCACCGATATATGTTAATTTAGTCGGTTTTAGTTGATCGCTAAACATATTTAAAAGATTTGGTTCTTCTTTAATTTGTTCTTTGTGAGCTTCTTCTATGTCTTTATACGCTGTTTTTTTTGTCAAGTACACTTCATCGCCCACACTAACCAAACCTATCGCTTCGAATTCATGTGCTGTTTCACATAATTTTCGGGCCATCTCTGGATCAAAGTCGCAAGCGTGCAATAACTGCTCTTCACGCGTAATGACAAAACCACCATTTTGACTCACACGATGGCATTGATGACCTAACTCCTCGATCACCCATCTAATATCTCTGTCAATACGACCGCTGGCAAAACAGATTTGGATTCCCTTTTCAGCTAAAAACAGCAATGCTTCACGATCGGCTGGATCAATTGTTTTCTCTTCCGTTAGTAAAGTACCATCCAAATCGCTGACAAACATTTTTATCATGCAGGTTTCCTCCGTTTCAATCTCTCTATCTCTACTTAGTAATCTTACCTTAAAAAGAAAAGATATGATAGGTCGCTGAAGTTGCGTTCTACTCTTTTATCTTTTGGAATAGTCTGATAAAATTTACCTTGTAAAACGCTTACACACATCCCAGAGTATACGAGTAATTGTATGGCTTTTTTCAAAAAGGAGGGAGAGGTGCATCGTGGCAAAGATTTATGAATCATATAATGAAATGGTTGCTGATATTCATGACGAGGCTGCGCTATTAGTTGGCGGCTTTGGTCTCTGCGGTATCCCGGAAAATCTAATTATTGCCTTACGTGATAAAGGGGTTAAGGGCTTGACCGTCGTTTCAAATAATTGTGGCGTGGATGACTGGGGGCTTGGCCTCATGCTCCAACAGAAGCAGATTAAGAAAATGATCAGTTCGTACGTAGGTGAGAACAAAGAATTTGAACGTCAATTTCTCTCAGGCGAGCTAGAAGTAGAATTGACTCCACAAGGAACGTTAGCTGAAAGAATTCGTGCCGGTGGAGCTGGTATTCCGGCTTTTTATACCCCTGCTGGTGTAGGTACGCCCATTGCTGAGGGACGTGAAACACGCTTATTTAATAATAAAGAATACTTAATGGAAACAGCAATTACGGGGGATTTTGCTTTGATTAAGGCTTGGAAAGCAGATACACTCGGAAATCTGGTTTATCATAAAACCGCTCGTAACTTTAATCCAATGATGGCGGCTGCTGGTAAAATCACGCTTGTTGAGGTGGAAGAGATCGTAGCGGCAGGAGAGCTGGACCCTGATCAAATTCATACTCCAAGCGTGTACGTTCAACGCTTGATTAAAGCACCATCCTTTGAAAAACGCATCGAACGGCGCACGGTACAAAAAGTCTAACGTTTCTGATACGCCTTACTAACAGCTTAAAATAAGGAGGTAGTAATCCATGACCTTGTCTCGCGAACAAGTGGCCATGCGTGCCGCTCAAGAAATTGAGGATGGTTTTTATGTAAATTTAGGAATTGGTATGCCTACACTGGTGGCTAATTATATTGCGGAGGGTAAAACCGTAGTTCTGCAATCGGAAAACGGGCTGTTGGGCATCGGACCATATCCGTATGCTGACGACGTAGATCCTGATTTGATTAACGCTGGAAAAGAAACAGTAACAGCAATACCAGGTGCTTCCTACTTCTCCTCTGCTGAATCCTTCGGCATGATTCGTGGAGGTCATATCGACTTAGCTATCCTAGGTGCTATGGAAGTATCGGAAAAAGGTGATTTAGCCAACTGGATGATTCCAGGAAAGATGGTAAAAGGGATGGGTGGTGCCATGGATTTGGTCCACGGAGCTAAAAAAATTGTTGTCATTATGGAACACGTAAATAAACATGGGGAAAGCAAGATTCTTCCTGCTTGCACCCTCCCTTTAACAGGAAAACAAGTAATTAACCGAATTATTACTGATCGTGCTGTATTTGACGTGACTTCGGAGGGTCTGATTTTGATAGAGGTAGCGGACGGCTTCACTGCAGACGAGATTAAAGCTTGCACCGCCGCTTCCTTCCAAGTGGTAAACGAATTAAAAACCGTTTCGGTCTAACACGTTTACTTTCATTTCATTACGCACACTCTAACAAGACGTATGAAGCTTAGCTTTGCACATATATGGCAAATCAAATCTTCTGTTGCACTTGTTAGAGCTAAGAATTAAGCTATCCTTAGCCACAAAAAAGGCAACCCTCGGGTCGCCTTTTTTATTTAGAAAGGAGCTTGCAAATGGCTACTACGCTTGGCTTCCTTGTTTTACATGGTTTTGCGGGCACGATTGATGATGTGTTACCACTTGTCCAATTTTTGCGTAATCAAGGTTATACCGTAGAATGTCCCACATTAGAAGGGCATGGTGCTGATCGTGATCACTTAAAACGTTCTACCCGCGGACAATGGATACATTCGGCTGAGCAAGCCTATCAGCGTCTTAGCATGCGCGTAGATATCACGGTGGTAATTGGCTTTTCAATGGGTGGCTTACTTGCCTTCCATCTGGCTACCCATTACCCTGTGGGCATCTTATTTACTCTTTGTACACCTTACTATTATTGGGACGTACGCCAATCCCTTTCTCATCTAAAAGAAGACTTCAGTACCTACAGCAACAAATACTTATCTAGTTTGTTTCGTATCCCTCTTTCTAGCATGATGCAATTCCGCCTCCTACTAGCTGAAACAAAACTAATTATGCACCGCATCACCTGCCCATATTACATCATTCAAGGGAAGAGGGATGATACTGTTCAAGCCATTAGTGCTGAGTATTTGCAACAAAAGGTGACGAGCAAACAAACCACTGTTCAATACTTCCCAAACTCTGGTCATCTTATTTTGCAAGGTCCTGAATCTCAGAAGGTCATCTCATATATTAATCACGTTCTCCAACAAGAATTACCAGATCTTTATGGGAAAACCACTGTCTTATTCTGACGTACTAGAACTCGATCTTCCAGATGCCACTGAACAGCGCGGGCCAACACGGTCCGCTCTATTTGTTTACCTAGACGCTTAAGATCATCTACATTATCACGGTGTGTAACACGTTCTACTCCCTGTTCAATAATAGGGCCGGCATCTAGTTCTTCCGTTACATAATGCGCAGTAGCACCAATTAATTTCACGCCACGCTCATACGCGCGTTCATACGGCTTTGCCCCCACGAAAGCTGGTAGGAAGGAATGGTGGATGTTGATGATCTGGCATGGAAAATCCTGAAGGAATGTCGGCGATAAAATCTGCATATAACGGGCCAACACGATCATGTCTACCTTGCCTTTAATAAGTTCGATTTGCTGTTGTTCAGCTTCTTGTTTCGTATCTTTTGTCACAGGAATATGGTAAAACGGGATTCCCATCGCTTCTACCATATCTTTCGTATCCAAATGATTGCTGATTACCATCGCGATATCCGCATGCAAGTACCCAGCATTATACTGCCACAACAGTTCTACTAAGCAATGATCTTCTTTCGATACAAAAATGGCCATACGCTTACGCTTGCAAGCTTCAACCAGCTTCCATTCCATCTCAAACTGTTCGGCAATCGGCTGAAATCCCTGATTTACTTGCTCCCAGCATTCTTGTAGACGATTTTGCTTAAATTCAATACGCATAAAAAAGCGTCCACCTTCTGGATCGGTTGTATATTGATCAGATTGAATGATATTAGCTCCTTGTTCATATAGATATTGAGACACAGTCGAGACGATTCCTGGACGGTCTGGGCACGTAATTAGCATAATTGCTGTGTCTTCATGTTTTTGCTTATAATGGTTCCATTCTTTGTTTGATATCGGTTGCATCGTAGGGTTCCTCCCGAATTTTTTCTTCAAAGTATAGCACGTTCCCTTCCGTTATCCAATCAACGTAATAAAGAGTAAATTCATGTTATTTTTCCCTGTAACCTTTTAGGCTCGTCAAGCGTAAAAATGAATGAGAAAGGAGGGGGAACTCATCTTAAAATCATTAAGCTTAGGTTTACTTGTCTCACTCCTTGTCTCACTATTCATCCAAGACCATTTACTCATGCTTAAAGTAGCCGTCATCATTGGTGCTCTATTGTGGGCCATCAGTGCTTTCATCTCTACCTTTTTATTAGATAGTAGCAGAATGCATGAGCACTCCCTTTTTTATGACAAACAGCACAAAAAACAGCAAATCTGGGCAGTCCATTTATTTTTAATAGGTCTCCCCAATATGTTACTATCTCTATTATTATATGTAGAAATGTAAAAACAGGCATGTCCCCACAAAATAACAAAGGATCATGCCTGTTTTTCTATGTAATTGTTCGTTATGAATCTATTATCTATGATGCCAGCTACAGGAGAAATCATGCGATGTGAAAAGAACGTCATCATTACTTGAACCATTCAGGTAGTTTTCGGATAAAATAGGCAAGCAATAATCCTAGAGAGACTGGTAGCGCTATAGCAGTCAAGGCTCCCATAAACTCCATATATTCTCTACTTTCCATTTCTTTCTTCCCCCTCCATACTAGTACGCCAAAACTCGAGGGAAGTTGCGGTCAGCTGTTGAGAAAACTCATATCTTGTCGGTAAAAATTACTATTCATTACTAGATTTTTTGTTTAAAAATAAGACAAACGATGTCAAACATCACGCAAATCATAGATTACAAATGACAACAAGGTTAGGAAGGTGATGTCCTTTGTTTGGTATAAGCATGATAGCTTCCATCGCTTTTGTACTATTATTGTCCATATCCTATTTTATTTACTACAAAAAACCTGAAAACATAATCCTTATGTACATACCTTCTGGGGTTATATTTATTGGAAGTAGCTTTGCAGTTCTATATAGTTTTTATGTGAGTGGATTTGAGGGAATGGGGATAGCATTTATTAGTATTACTACTGGTATCGCTAGCCTCTTAACCTGCATTGTGCTCACTATTATCGTTATGATCAAACAATCTAAACATAAGAAATAAAACTAAGAGGATGCCCTATCCTGCCCTATCCATTTAAGCTTTCGGGAACCTCTTAGTTTTTTATTGTACGATTTGTTTTATAGGATTTGTACAGTAGTATTTGTTCTTAGCTTTCGTGACTCATATTACTTTTCATGTAACGGTACAGCAAGTCCTGTCGCCATGGCGATCAAATAGCGCTTCGTAACTGGTTCCCTCCAGCTCTCCTCAAGGGCACGTGTATACAAAGTAATTTGATCGTGATATCTTGTCCGCAACAATTGAGCGGCCTCATTCTCATCTAACGGTAATCGATCCGTCTTATAATCGATCAAGGTTAGTCCACCGTTCTCCTCTCGAATGACGCAATCAATTACCCCTTGCACGAGTACCTGTTCATTACCTGAATCAGCTAGAGATAATTCTGTTTGTTCAGCAAGTAGTCGGGCCCTAATGTCACGTAGAGGAACTGCAAGTGTAAATGGTAGCTCTCTGTACACCACGGTAGCTCTTTGCATTCTCTGACCCACATCACTTGCAAAGAAACAGGCTATAGAGGCAATATCTATTACACTAGCTTGCTCCCTAGTCAACATCTGTCGTGCGACCATTTCCTCAATTTGTGCAGTAACCCCTGCTTGATCTAAAGCTCTATCCAGTTGCAAATTCTGCATAATCAGATGTGTAAAGGTACCTACTTCCGCTTTAGTAAAAATAGGTTTTTTATCAGGATCGCTTTTTGTCATGTTTTTTGTGCCGTTTTCTTCACTGTTTATTCCTTCGCTACTCTTGTCCATGTCAGCTAGAAACCGTGGTTTCTTTGTGAGTCTAGACTGCTTAAGCTTCGGACTCTCTCTTACATTTTCAAGGCTTGAAGTCGAGGTACTGTTCACTTCAGCTACAGGTCGTATTACAGCCTGCACTTCCGGTTGCTGTTCCCTTCCCGATATAACCCGTGCTTCAGTTGGACCGTTCTCCCAGTCAACCTGAATAGCATCTTCTCGCGCTCCATCAGCTAGATAAGCCGCTTGGCGTTTCAAATCACTGACGCTCCACTTAGCTGCCACCTGCGACACTATCTGTAGAGAATATTGCCACTCCAGCACAGACCTAATCTTATCCCGCCATTCCTCAGCATGAGGATGATCAGGGACTGGTTTACGCTTCTGTAATAGTGCAAAAACTTCCTCATCTCGCTCACTCTGCTCGGTCATCGCAATGAGATCGCTCGGCTGATAAAACTGGAACTGCCATACAGAAGGATCACGCACCAGAGGGATGGAGGAAATATCCTGAGTATCTGGACAAAGTAAGCGTAGTGATTCTCCGCTTTTGTGACGCACCAATGCTCTGCCGATCCAATCAAGGTAGCCTTTCGCTTGGATTAAGTCTTCATCGGATATCGTCTCTTTGTCTGTAGATTGACTACACCAAGAGATGACAGATTTACTCAAATCCTTAGCAGAACCAACAAGAATTAATTTCTCTCTCGCCCGAGTCAACGCTACATAGAGCACACGCATCTCTTCTGCTAGCATCTCTAATTTAAGCTTTTGACGAATACCTAAAAAAGCTAAACTTGGGTAACGCAGGCGCAAAACAGCATCGGCTACTTGTGGACCAAAGCCTAGGTCCTTGTGCAGTAAAAACCGACCTTTCATATCGCTTTGGTTAAATTGCTTGCCCATTCCAGCAACAAAAACAACTGGGAATTCCAATCCCTTACTCTTATGAATCGTCATCAAACGGACTACATTCTCACTTTCCGTAATCGTGCGAGCTTCTCCAAGATCATTCTCCTGCTCCTGCATCCGGTCAATAAAACGCAAGAATCGAAACAAACCGCGATACGAGGTAGCTTCATACTGCTTAGCCCTATCATAGAGTGCGCGTAGGTTTGCTTGTCTCTGTTGGCCATTCTCTAAAGATGCTACATAATCCACGTAACCTGTCTCTGCATAAATATTTGACAGTAGCTCTGCTACCGAACTACGTCTTCCCAGTGTTCTCCAGCCTTGTACCATCCAATAGAACCGGCGTAGCTTTGCCATTACCACTCGGTTTACCTCAGCTTCTTCGGCCATTACATACTGTTCGACCGCTTGATAAAATGGACCTGTCGGTGTCAACACACGAATCTGAGCTAAGTCCTCCTCGCTAATGCCAATTAGAGGTGAGCGTAGTACTGCAGTCAAGGGGATATCCTGCTTCGGATTGTCGATGACGCGTAACAACGACATGATTACATCCACTTCATTCGCAGAAAAGTAGCCTTGATTCTGTTCTACATAAATGGGTATGCCAGCCTGCTTACATTCATCTGCCATTGCTTGTCCCCAACCAGTTGTAGCTCGGAGCAGAATGACAATGTCTCGATATTCCAAGGGGCGCATTCCCTGTATTTTTTTATCAAATACCAGCAGAGGCTGTCCGCCAACACCTGGTTCTAGCCAATCCTTAATGCGTTTGGCAATCAAACGAGCTTCTAGCTGAGCAACAGATGCTTCTTCCTCCAGAGCAGGTAGGGCTTCTATCTCAGCATCAAAGCTATCTATACTTCCCTCATGACTAGTACCTGCCCACTCCCTCACTTGCCCTGATTCAGATTCCTCCGATTCAACTCCTGTGCGATCGATCAGGTGAACTTCTACCGCCAGTTGCTCAGGCTCTATCTCTGGATAGGAGGCACGACCAATCAACTCTGCAGCTTGGTCGTACGTAATCTCCCCAACGCGAGGCGTCATGACTTGACGGAAAATATAATTGACTGCATCCACTACTTCCCTTCGACTGCGGAAGTTAGCGGCCAGATCAATTCGCTTTCCCTTCAATTCCAAGGGTACATCCTCCTTAGGGGCAAAGGGGTCCTTTTCTTCATTGGTTTCATACGAATCGTACTTTTGCATAAACAGATTAGGCTCAGCCAGTCGGAACCGATAAATGCTCTGCTTTACGTCCCCTACCATGAACCGATTAGCTGCGACTCCCTCTGTCTCTTGCCTTGATACCAACTGTAAAATGGTTTCTTGCACAAGATTGATATCCTGATACTCATCGACTAGCACTTCTGCAAACTGTTCCTGTAATTGCAAGGCGATAGCAGACGGTACGAAATTACCATCCTCCTGTTCCTGTTGCAAAATCCGAAGAGCCAGATGTTCCAAGTCGCTAAAATCAACGAGAGCCCGTTCTTGCTTGGCCTGACGAAATGCCTGTTTAAACTCACTAACTAGCCGGGCTAACGTTTGCATATAGGGAGCCATTCGCTGTAAGTCGGCCGCGTATTGCTCTGGCGTCATTGTGAAATACTCTTCCAATAGTTTCTTTATCTTATCTTTTACGCCATTACGTAGTTTTTGTACCTGTTCTTTGATCTGAGGGTCAGCATCTTTTACAGCCGGCAATCGTCCAAACGTAATGCTACGCATGCTGTCATCCAACTGATTCCAGCCCTGCTCAGTAGCGCACTTTGCTTGATAAATGAGAGAAAGCTCTTGTTGTAACAAAGGTACATAAGCTCCAGGTCCGTCTAGCGCTTCGGCAAGTATTATTGCTTTTTTTACTTGTGCTTCAAGAGCAGATAATTCTAAAGAAATAGCTCCGGTCAATGTAACTACCCATGGAGATTCATGTAGTTCGCCCACTTGCGTATTGGCAAACATATCCGCTGCATTTTTTAACCAACGCTCTGGATGTGGATGGCTCTGTGAGAAGTCAAATAGGCGCATAAATAAACTCATTAGCGCATCATCATCCTGTCCCTCTACCATCACATCAGCTAAAGCTGCAAAACTTTCATCAGATTCATACCACTGTTCAAATTTCTCTTCCAGCACATCTTGACGCAGTAATTCTGCTTCCATCTGATCGGCAATACGAAAACCTGGATCAAGCTCCACTATAAAATAATACTGACGTAATAAGCCCAAACAAAAAGAATGCAAAGTCGTAATAGTTGCACGTTGCAGCAAAGCCAATTGCCTTCGTAAATGGGCAGAGGTAGGATCGTTTTCCAAAGCTTTACGCAGAGCCTCACCAATACGATGACGCATCTCGGCGGCAGCCGCATTTGTAAATGTCACGACTAGTAACTGATCGACACCTACCGCATCATTTACGTCAGAGATTCTACGAATAATGCGCTCTACTAGTACTGAGGTTTTACCAGAACCAGCCGCGGCAGCTACCAATAGGTTATCTCCCTTTTCAATAATTGCCCTCCATTGTTCATCTGTCCAATGACTTGGCTTTTGCTCAATTAGCTTCTCTTGCTCATTCATGCTCCTACCTCCCTTCCATCATCGTCCTGCTCGTAAACTTCTTCACGAATTAATTCCCAAACTTCCTTATCTGTCTTTTTCTTTAACAGACGTGGCTGATTCCCTTCCAATAAACTATCAAACTGACAAACTGACTTATACGCACAGGTTTGACAAGCAAGTCTTGGCCCCTGCATATAAGGAGCAATGCTTATATCTCCATCCGTTAAACGTCTTCCCAGTTTCATAATGCACTTCCGCACAAATTGCTGTAGGAGGTCAAACTGCTCCTTGGATGCTACAGATGAATATTGCGTGAAGCTACCATCCTTTTTTATCCCAAACGGAAGTAGATCAGAATTACCCGATTCAGTTTGGTTATCCATTAATCGTGCTAATTGTGGGTCTGCTAACATAAGTCCCTTCATTTTCAACTTATTCTGCCGTTCTGCTTCCACTTGTTCAGCTGATAACATCTGCTTAGCTGCAACGAATGGATCTGCTACTTGGTAATAGAAGACGCCACCAACCTCAGCCTGCTTTCCTACCCATTTTTCAGCGTTGGTCACAGCTACATCCAAATAGACCAGTAATTGGAGGTTCAATCCATTCCATACATCGGATAAAACAAGGGCTTTCGGGCCTGATTTATAGTCAATCACTCGTAAAAACTCCGTTTCTGTTCCAACAGAGTGATCAATTCGATCAATTCTTCCTAACAAATGTAGTTTGATGCCATCCTCCAACTCCAGAGTCAGTCCCGGAATTTCTCCGCCAGGTCCAAAAGCAATTTCCAGACCAATCGGTGCAAAATGACTTCGTCTCGCGTGCTCACTAAGTACAGAGATCGCACGTCCAACTGCACGTTTTAATTTTTTGGTTACATAGCGATAGCGAGCCGTTCGTTGTAAAATACTACTTCTTGTTTGCGGAACCAGCTCTTCGACAACCTGATCAGCTAGCCTCATGCTACCTTGTTCGGTCATATCGCTCCAATTCACTTGCTGTTCATTCATCTGCTCTACTGCCATTTTCAAGGAAGCATGAAAAAGTTCACCAACATCAAATCTTTCTAAACGATACATTTGACGTTCACTTAATCTCAAACCATGCGAGGAAAAATGAGAATAGGCACAGGCTTGGAATCGCTCCAAACGGGAAACACTTACCCGAATGTCATTTCCATACAAAGAACGACTAACTTCTTTAGAAAGGGGATAGGCACGGTTCTGATATATCAGACCTGACAATAACCATTTCTCTCGCTTCTCATCCTCTGAATGCTCAAGAAACCAGTCATATACCTCCCACCAGAACGGAGGAAGCGGAATACCCTTTTTTAATTGACGAATCAACGTAAGCAGATGACTAAACACCTGTCTTGGTCGTCCCAGCAAACCTATATCTAGCCGTGATTCAGCAGTCGGTTCATTGTGAAAATAACCAATCGTTAGACCCGGTAAAGTTTTTTTCATCTCTTCGTACAGGCTGGACGGCAACAAAGCTTTTCCTTCCTCATCAGCCAATGCGCAACTAATCCAAAGTCTCTCGGATGAACGTGTCAACGCACGATAAAGGAGATATTGTTCGTTCATTAGTTTTCGCTTTGCCGTAGGTGCCAGTTCAATGCCCGCCTTTTCTAGCTTTTCTCGTTCTGCCTCGTTTAAAATCCCTTCTTCTTTAGGACGTAGTGGAATCACACCTTCATTTGCTCCCATCAAGAACAAAGCTTTTACGTCTGGTTGGCGTGAACGCTCCATAGATCCAATGACCACCTGATCCAATGAAGGGGGAACTAAAGCGAGACGAATACTATCCAGACCTGTATCTAAAATCCGCGCAAACGTAACAAGCTCCATTTGTTCATCGCCCATAACTTCCACGATCTGGTCCAATAAATCCATCACATCATTGTAAACCTGCTCATGCTCTCGAACAGCTTCTAAATCCCCTTCTAATTCAGCCTGCTCCTGCCACTCTTCCAATTTAATCGGAACATTTTGCGTTTGCAAAAATTCATATAAGGCTGTCGCCATTTGGCGCACACCTGCTTTGCTTGCCACTTTCATATCAGCTTCGAAGGTTTTAAGTGGCTCTGCATATCGCTGACGTATAGGTTCAATCTGCTCGTATAACGCATTTTGTCCATGAAAACACCACTCGTCCATGGACCAATAATATCCCTGAATGCCATAACCCAGCACATAGTTTTCTAATAGATCAATCTCAGCTCTCGATTGGCTGAGTGGCTGATCTAGCGGGGATAATAAATCGGTTTTTAAACAGCGAAAAATGGCATCGTACCGCCAATTAGTAGACATCACCTCTAGCGACGAACGTATAAACTCAATCAGAGGATGATGACTTACTGTTCTCTTTTGGTCAAGAAAATAAGGAATGTCATAGGTTTCAAACACATGGGAAATTTCTTCTGCATAAGTTCCCATTTCTCGTAAAAGCACAGCCATATCACGATACCTGTAGCCATAATCACGTGCTAACGCCAAAATTTGTAGTGCAACGGCTTGTACCTCAGCTCTTCGATTGGCAGCGGTAAACAGCTTTACTTCATCAACGTGCCTCGGTGAAGGAAGTACAGCAGGCTTTTTCCAGTCAAAATACTTTTGCTCCACCTGTGCAAGCCATGGGCTATCAGTAAAACGATAGTCTTGCTCAAACAAACGCGGCTCCTCAATAGGAATATTACCCCTCATAGCAATTTCTATTAACTTTTGGTAAGTTTCCATTGTTGGGTAAAAATGCGAAAGATCATCCAGCGGTTTCATTCGATCTTGTGGATCTACAGATAGTGTGATATTTACCTGTTTAGCGCAGTACATCAATTGCTCAATCAACGCATATTCCTGTTTAGTAAAACCGCTAAAGCCATCAATCCATATCTCGGCATCTGCAATAAAACTAGATTGAGCCAGTTTGTTAGCAACTGTGGTATATAATTCATCACTATCAAAATATTTATCTGTAATATATTCTTCATATGCCCGCATGATTAATAGCAAATCATGTAATTTATGTTGTAAAGTCGCATTCTCTATCTGTAACTGCTCTAGCATTTCCAGACTGACGCTATACTTTTTGCATTCACTAATCATTTGTACCAATTCTTCAGCAAAGCCTGGTTGCAACGCAGAACGATGAAACACCTTTAATTCATCCTGATGGCGTTCTAATAACAGACGCAATACCATCTGTTTACCTCGTTCATCAATGGGTAGCGTCATCAGTTCCCCAACCTCTTGTAATATCCGATAAGAGAGACGGCCAAAGCTTAACACCTGCGCTCTGATATGACCAGAGTACCCGGGTATGCTGATCAATTTATATTCTTCCTGAAACGTAGACTGTTCTGGAACCAAGTAAATTAGAGGGGGACCCATCCGTTCCTCATCAAGTTTATTTATCAAATCAGTATAGATAGCAGAGGTCTTGCCAGTACCTGCCCGACCTAGTAAAAACTGAACAGCCATGTGTCTCCCCTCCTATTCCATTTCCATATGAATGCGACTACCTGACCCGAGTGGTTCTGCTGGGGTAATAACAAGACGTCGCGGCATGCGCAATTTTAATTCTGGCACGTGGCTGATTAATCCGATCGTAAATTGGTTCATTCTTAGTTTTTCTAAGGCATCCAACACAACTTCTAACAACTCAGGATCCAGAGTTCCAAAACCTTCATCTAGGAAGAAAAATTCCAATCGGCCACCACGCATTTGAATTTCAACTGACAATGCCAATGCTAAGGCTAATGCTGTTAAGAACGTTTCTCCTCCAGATAAGGTATGAACTGCTCGACGCAAGCCACCTGCTGCTTCATCTCTCAATACGAACTCTCCACCATCACCAATTTCCAAAGCATAACGCCCTTTCGTCATACGCCCTAAATGGTAGGTGGCATCACGGGCAATTGCCATCATCTTCTCTTCTGCAATATATTGGACAAACGCCTTTCCTTCAAATAGCTTCCTTAACTCTTCTAAACGGCTCTGCTCATCAATGACTGCACCGAATTCTTTCTCTAGTTTTTGCCATTTCTCATGATTTTGCTGAACCGTTAGTAATCTTTCTCTGACTAGCGTTAATGCTTCCCTACGTTCAGACAAACGTTGCTCTCCCTCCGTAAAGAAGGTAAACAATTCTGTCCAAGCCTGCTCACTTACATAACGATTAGCAAGAGATTCGATTAGACGTGTCTTGGCATATGACAACTCTGTTAGTTGTTTTTGGTAGCTTTCTACTTCTGCTTGATAAAGCTCCAAAAATGCTCGACGCTCATAACATTCATAAACGGCCTCCCGATCAGTCAAAGTAACGTGAGACAAAGCCTGTTCTACTTCCAGTTCCAATTCTTTTGCTTGTTTAGTAAGCTGTAGATTTGTTTCTTCCAATGCAACAAGTGATTCGATCAAATGCTGACGTTCATTCGTCAGTTGAAGCTTTATTACATCAGCTTGTTCGGTTGCTGCATGTAGAGCCTGTAGGTTCAGTGCCAACGTCTGCAATAGCTCATTGGCCGGATTACCTTGTGTACGTGACTTCCATTGTTCTTTTCTCTCTTGATGCTGTGACTCGCGATCCTCATAGCGTTGCTTTAACGCCGTTATTTTCGTCTGTTTTTCTCCAAGCTGTTCTGCTTTAGCTTGTTTTTGGTTTTGTAATTCTTCCATACCTTTTTCCAGATTCACACGTAGTGTACGCAGTTCCTCCTGCCGCTGCTCCATCTTTTCCATTTGGGCATAATGAGCTTCGATCTGGTTACGTGGTATTTCACCTCGCAATGCATCCAACTGCTGTTCAGCCGTGAACATTGCCTGTTGGATCTCCAAACGACGCTTGTTGGCTTGTTCTACATGCTCCTGCTGACTTTCCAGCCATGTGCTAATTTTTTCTTGTTGGGCTTTCTTTTCTAGTTCCTCATCTCGTTGTTCACGAAGAAGTTTTTGTAATTCATCTAGCTGTTTCACATAATGTTGACGTTGTTCAGATAGCTCTTTTACTTCTTGATTAGCATGCTTGAACTTCCCACCCAATTCATCAACGGACGCTACAACCCACTCTTTCCCTAGTTGGGCTAGTTGCGTTTTCATTTGTTGTAAATCCTGCTCGACCTGTGTGTTTTCCTTTTGCAGGGAGTCTTTTCGTTCCAATAAACCAGCTAATTCAACCCTCATCTGCTGACAAGCTTCCGTGGCTGTCTGCCATTCCTGCTCCGACTGTTCCCGCACGTGTTCTAAATGGCTACGACGCTCGCGTAAAGCAGCTTCCTGCTTTTTTAACGATGTAGCTTGGGTTTCGGTCTGCAATGTATTACCTATATTCGTATCTAAATCCTCATGAGGATGATGAGTCGATCCACATACTGGACACTCCTCATCAGCTCTTAACTGTAACCGTAAAGCATGCGCCATGTTAGTTTGTTGCCACGAAGACCAGTCTGTCTCCCACTCTTTTAGCTGTTCCTGACTAGCCTTACGCTTGGTTTCTATGTGTTGTAATGACTGTTCTGCTTGCTGTTGCCGATGTAATAAATCAGCATGCAAAGCAGTCCATTCCGCCCATCTTTTTGCCCACTCTGCCTGTTTATTTTCAAAGCCACGCCAATCCATACCAATACGTTTCACATCTACTAGCTGTTCACGCAATCTAGTGATATCTTCCTCACTTCGGATTGGTTGTGCTTCTGTTTTCATCAATAATTCTTCCGTCACCTTGCGTCTTTCATGAGCCGTCTTATATAAGTTCCCTGCTTCTCCTAAACGGGTTTGACCCAGCTGTACCTTTTGAGTCAGTTCCGATAACTCACGCTCCGCGCTCATAAATCGTTGCTCTTCCTGAACAAAGGCAGTCTTAGCCTGCTGCATCGCACGAATCGCTTTGCGTTCCTCTGTGCTTAAAGAGGTCTGTTGCCATTCAACATCAATCTTTTGCAAGTCTTGAGTAAATACTGCTCTCTGCTGATCAAGTGCTGAGAGCATAGTCTCATCCTGATGTATCTGTTGCTGTAACAATCGAATCTCCGTCTTATATTGACCAATCTCCTGAGCCAATTTGGCTATTTCCTGCTCCCACTCTACCGCCTGCTGCAATTCTATTCGTTGTTGGATTAGCTGTGGCTCTTCTTCACGCAAACGCTGCTGCGCTTGTTGGCTTACTTGTTCTGCCTCTCTGCTACGCAACTCTACTTGCTCTCGTTCCACTCGTTTAGTGAGTAAGAGCTGCTGAGCCTCCTCCCATAGCTTTATCACCTGGCCTTCCTTTTGCACCAACGGATAAAGGGAGACAGATGCCTCCAGCTCAGCTATTTCATTTTTTCGCAACGTAATTTGTTGGGCTTGCTCTTCAAGCTCTGTCAGTTGTTGTTGAATTTCTTCCAAGTCTAACTGCCACTTGCGAATTTGTTCCCATTCATTCTTTTGGTTCAACAAAGTATTTTGGATCTGAGCTGCTTCATCATACTCTATCTCTAGTATCCTTGCTTCCTGCGTAGCCGCTTCGACCGCTTCCTTGCTAGCATCACCCAACCGTGCTTCTTCCACTTCCAATTGATGCATAGATGCCTTATTGCTTTCGATCTTTTCTTTGACCCGGTACATCAGCTTTTCTCCATACTCATGCAAATGGAAAATACGTTGGAGCATTTCGTTTCGCTCACTGCCTTTCAAGGTCAAAAACTTAGAGAATTGTCCTTGTGGCAACACGACCGCCCGTGTGAAATCGTGGATTGTCAGACCCACTAATGTCTCAATCATAGATGTAGCTGCCGTCGCTTTAGATTCCAGCACCTGATCTTGTTCATCATCAAGCAAGCCTCGTTGAATCAAACGGACTTCCGGTTGCTTTCGATTGCCATTTTTATTTAGCCCAAATTCTCGCTCGATAGTAAAGCGTTGTCGCTGTTGCGCACTTCCTAATTCAAAGGTAAAAGAAACAAACAACCGTGACTCTAGTTGATTTAAAACCTCATGTGGATGTGAACCTCCCCCTGTACGCACAACCTGTCCATACAGCGCTAACGTAATCGCGTCTAAAATGGTTGACTTGCCGCTCCCAGTAGGACCAAAAATACCGAACAATCCCGCTTCACATAACGTTTCAAAATCAATCTCCTGTAAATCACGATAACTATTTAATCCTGATAGTTTCAAGTGAATAGGTTTCATTATTCATCTCCTCCTGGCTGTTTCTTTGTCTCAGCATCAGAAGCTATCATCAAACGGGAAAATAACTGGATAACCTGTTCATCAGGTGACGTTCCTCGCTTACGTTCATAGAAACGAGTAAAAAGCTGTACGGGATTCAATTCCTCGCGTTTTTCTATTTCTTGCATCTCTTGTTCTGTTGAAGCAACCAGCACACGCTGTACTTTTACAAAGTTATCACTCAGCTTGCGGATACGTTGAAACTCCGCGGGATCAATCACATCCTCCACGTGAATTTCTAGATCAATCCAGCAATCTTCGTCTTTGCCTTCTTTCAGCCATTTTTCTACTTCTGCTATACCGCCAGTAGCCTTCCATCTGGCTAATGTGCGTCCGCTTTTCAAATATATAATTTCTTCTGTCGTTTGTTGACCTGGTATAATCTCAACAATCACTACTGCCTTACTCTGTCCTGCTTCCGAAAAGCTGTACGATAGCGGTGAACCACTATAGCGAATCAATGGTGTTTCGCTCAACTTTTGCAGTCGATGCAAGTGACCCAATGCAACATAATCAGCCTGTGGGGGAAATGCATGAAGCGATACCGTATGCGTACCACCAATCTGAATCGGACGCTCTGAATCCGTTTCAGTTCCGCCCATGGCAAACAGATGGCTTGTAATAATATTGACAGTATCCTCCCTAAAATGTCTGGCTAAATCATGTAAGAGGTCTTTTATTCTCTCACTAAATGCTTGTTGCATTTGCTCTGGTGTAAAACTTTCACTGACCAGCTCTTTTAATCGTGCTTCTGAAGGATAAGATAACGCCACCACTACGGCTGTATGCTCTACTCCTGGGATCGCAATTTCAAACCATGCTGGTCCCCCAGCAATTATTCGTACTTTATCTGTGGATGTCTCTATTTTCGTAAGGAAAGGCTGCTCCTTAGGCAATCCAAGCAACACAATTCCATGCTTATGAGCAAGTGGCGAAGCAGCGCGCACCCGTTCTGGTTGGTCATGATTACCAGCAATAACGACTACCCCGCGCTTACCTTCTGCTGACAATCTCTCTAGTGCTTCATAATAAAGCTCCTCCGCCCAAGCTGGTGGATTTACAGAGTCGTATACATCCCCTGCTATCACAACTAAATCAATTTGTTTCTCCTCAACAATTTGGCATAGCTCGTCTACAAAAGCCGCTTGTTCCACGCGTCTATCCCGGCCTTCTAGCAATCTGCCGAAGTGCCAGTCTGCTGTATGCAAAATGCGCATCCTTCCACCTCTATCGATCATTTGTTTGCTTTTCCCCATTGTACCAGAAGTAAGAGGATTGCTTCAGAAAAGATGGGGATGAAAGTTTTGGAGATATTCTTTTGTTTCTGCCAAAACCTGTGATATACATAGAATAAGAAAAAATCATATACAAGGAATCATTACATAACAAAGGAGTTTGATCTATGATAACCGACTACCCTGTTCTCGTAACTGAACGACTCATGCTCCTCCACCTATCTTTGCATCAAGCAGATGATTTGTTTGAAATCTTTTCAAAGGAAGAAACCACGCACCATGTGCCAAGAAAAATCCATAAAACGAAATTAGATACTGTTTTGTACTTAGAAAAAAGAATGGCAGATTGCGCGGAGAAAAAAGCTTTTATCTGGGCGATCTACCATCGAGAATCTGGCAAGATCATTGGAGTGGCAGGACTCTTCCAATATGCATGTAAAGAAAAAAGCGCTTCACTAGGCGCAGTCCTTCACCCCGACTATCGTGGAAAAGGAATGACATACGAATCGCTAAGAGCAGTAATGGCTTATGGATTTAAAGAAATCGGACTCGTACGAATGGAAGGAAAATGCGAAGCCACCAATACCCTGTCTGAACGCGTTATGCAGAGATTGGGTATGGTCTATGAAGGAACATTGCGTAAAAATGTGTTAATTAAAGGAGAACTGCGTGATTCTAAGGTGTACTCCGTTTTACAAGAAGAATATATGGAAGACGAGAATGCTTCTTCAGCCCATAATTCGTAACCTAAAGAAAAGAGCGAGATTCCCCTCGCTCTTTTTCCATCTCCACTTTATTAGGAAGGTCTCTTCAATGTCTGTAAACTTAAATAGCATAATACCCCAAAGAATACTGTAATAATCGCAGAATGGATCAAGGTGGCATATAATTCCAAATTAGCAAATACCACTAGCCCTCCACTAAGAACTTGTACAATCACAAGTCCCAGAGCTAACTTAGAACAGGCATAAATATCTTTACGTGATTCTTTATAATGACGTGCAGCATAGACATAAATCCCGCAAACTAATAAAAACAATACAGCAGCAGCCACCCTATGTAAAAACTGAACGCCAACCTGACCACTCAATTCTGGAATTAGCTTCCCATTACACAGCGGCCAGCCAGAACAGCCCATACTGGAGCCTGTATGACGTACATAAGCACCCAAATATACAACCCCGTAAGCGTATGCACTTACAATCCACACATATACACGAAATCCTTTAGAAATAGTGCCTTTAATTAGTTTTTTTAGACGTTCATGGTTGATTACAAACATAGTGAGCATGAATACCCCTGTATAAGCAAGCAAAGAAAAGCCAAAATGAAGCGCTAAGACAGGAGAAGATTGTGGCCAAATGACAGCAGAGGCACCTAGGATAGATTCTACTACAATAAAAAACATTCCGAATATTGCTAGCCCTAACACCTCTTTGTTGCCCTTGTATTTATAGATAGAATAAATAGAGAAGACGACCACTACAATCCCAGCTAGTCCGGTTGTTAATCGATGAACGTACTCAATGATTGACTCCAATGCATAAGAGGGAACAAACTTCCCATTACACAGCGGCCAATCATTTCCACAGCCAAGACCAGAGTTAGTTTTGGTTACTAAAGAACCCGCAATCATCACGATAAACATAACAGCAGTCGAGAGAATTGCTAATCGTTTTACATTTCTGTCCATTCCCATACCTCTTTTATCAATGTAGCAAATCTTTTCGAAGAAGCAACGAACCTAGCTGGCGCAAAAATGTAACCGCCATCTTTTGAATAACTTCCTTTATTCCGAATTTTTTCTTACTTTAACAGTAAAGAAACATCCCCCGCTTTGCAAGAGATGTTCCTTTGTAAATGTGTGATAAACATGTCAACTTTTCAAACTTTTTATAGAAGAATTTAAATAGCGCTAATAACCATAGCTGCACACATTACCGTTAAGTAAATTAACGAATAACCAAACAACTTTTTAGCCCATGCCATATCATCTTTAGCAGAAAACCCTTGGAACAGAAGAACCAAATAAATAATCCCCATAATAGACGCGACAATAAAATATAGAATGCCTACATTACCATATAGGAACAAAATGAGCGATGCGGGCAATAATGCAGCTCCCCAAAAGAACATTTGGCGTTTGGTCTCTTCAAATCCTCGTACCACCGGAAGCATCGGAATGCCTCCTGCTCGGTAATCCTCCACTTTCATCATAGCCAATGCCAAGAAGTGAGGAGATTGCCACAAGAAAATCATTAAGAACAAAGCCCAAGCCCCTAAATCAAGTGTTCCTGTTACCGCAGCCCAGCCAATTAAAGGAGGCATTGCTCCCGAAACGCTTCCTACCACAGTGTTTAAAGTACTAACACGCTTCATCGGAGTATAGATGAGCACATAAAAAATATGCCCCACCAGACCACAGACTGCAGCCAACGGATTGGCTAGAAAAAACAGCACCATTAATCCAAGCATTAATAAACCTAGTCCAAAGATAAGTGCGCTACGTGGATGAATTCGTCCTGTTGCTAACGCACGGTTTTGCGTCCGTTTCATCTTTTTATCGAGATCGCGATCCAGATAGTTATTCAATACAGCACCAGAACCAATAATCACAGAAGTGCCAATTAACGTATAAATCGTAAGGTCGAAATGAAAATTTCTAAATCCTTCAGAAGCAAGCCAAATACCAGCAAAAGCAGTTAACAGATTAGAAAAAATAATACCTGGCTTCATTAATTGTACATAATCGGAAAAAGTGGCGGGTTCGGTTTGCACTTGTTTAGTATCCATATCGTCTAGGAAAGAAGTGCTGGACTCCTTTAAGCCAACCTCATGTTCCATATTGTAGGGCTCCTTTCCTTCTTGAAATAAAGTGATCCTTTATAAGATAACAGCAGAAAAATCACTCGAAAATCTATAACGTGAGGATTGAATTTTTCAATAAATAGATTCGTGTTCATTGTAGCGAATCTTTCCGTATACAGTCAACAATAGAAACGCAGTTAGTACGTAACAACTGCCTTCACTGTCTTTTTTTTTATCTATGCGCACCCCGCCTCTTTCTGCTCCATACCATGTAAGGTAGCATTTGCCCATAGAAGAGAGGATTTCACATGATGGATATTTCATTAACCCTCATCGGTTTGTTAGTAGGATTTCTGGTCGGATTAACAGGAGTAGGTGGAGCAGCATTGCTCACGCCTTTCTTAATCATGATGGGAATTCAACCAACGATTGCCGTAGGAACAGATCTTGTATACAACTCCATTACAAAAATATTTGGAACTCTCCAGCATTGGAGGCAAAAAACCATCGACTGGACCATCGTACTCTACTTTGGCATTGGAAGTGTTCCTAGTGCCATTCTTGCAGTCCATTTTTTGCATTGGATTCAGACACAATTCGGTTCAGCTGATACAGTCGTTAAAAAGGTACTAGGTTTTGCGCTGATCCTCATTCCTATCGTCATGTTGATTAAAACCATTCAATCTCGTAAAGAAGTGAAGCCCAACAAATGGCAACAAAAATCCACCCATGAAAAGCGCTTATTGGTCATTACCTCTGGAGCCATTCTTGGTTTTATCGTAGGACTTACTTCTGTGGGGAGCGGTTCCTTATTTGCCCTTGTTCTGCTTTACTTTTTTCAGATGCGCGGTTCCTTAACGGTTGGGACGGATATTGCTCATGCCTTCTTTCTGGTTACGGCTGCTGGCTTTACACACATTTTATATGGAAGCGTAAATTATGCCACCGTGCTCCAACTATTAACTGGTTCCATTCCTGGTGTTTTTATCGGAAGTTTGCTTACCCTTAAAGTACCTACAATCCATTTACGTTACTTAATTTGCGGGATCATTTTGATCAGCGGACTAAAAATGATCTAACATTCATGACATTTTACAAATTAATACAACAAAGGAAAATATCATGATATAATAAAAATTAAGCAAATAAGTCACTCGACGGTAAGGCAGACCGTATCCCCGCGGAAAGGGGGTGGGCATATGTCAGTGTATGAAGGCTTATCCTTGATGATTACGTTTGGGACACTCATCATAGCCTTGCTGACCGCCTCTGCCAAACGGAAATGACCACTAGTCTGTCTAATAAACAGAAAAGTGGCCATGGCTGACTCGAACGGCTACCTACCCCGCACGACTATTTGCTATCGCCGCAGGTGTCCAACCACCTGCGGCTTTTCTATGATGATTACATAATGGAAATTGTAATATTTTGTCGAAATAGGTTACTGTTTCCAACAATTCATATGTTATCACAAATGAATGAGTCGTTGAAACCTATTTTTTGATTTTTCGTGAAGACTTTCTGTCAAGTTGTCCTCTTGCTATTATTCGTTTACCTAATCGCGCCACACTTCAATTGTACCCTTTGTAAAATCATCCTCTACATCCTTCAGCTTGATGTTAAGACCTACTTGTGGTAGCACCATGCCTACATCTTCCAGACCTGGCATCGAGTAATCCTTTTCATCAGAGAAGGTGGTTACTCCTTTTCGAGACGGGCTCCACATCTTACCCAAGATATAATCCAAATTAATTTCGCTTGTAGGATTTGGACTAAACGCAGCATCACTTACTTGGTAACGAGCATCTGCTGGTTTTTTCTTGTTATCATCCCAATAGCGAATTTGTTGATGAGAGTCGACTACTCCAAGCATTCCATGTCCCGGGTGCAAGCTGGTTTGATTATCCTCTACAGCAGCATATCGGCCATCGTAATACCAGACAACCATTCCAGGATCATAGTTTAAAAATGTTTCTCCACGGCGGAAATATTTCAATCCTTCATCAGCACCGTTATAAGAGCGTAATTCTACGAGATAATAGGCATCATACTCTTTACCTTTTCCATTAAAATGGGTAAAGCCGTCTAATTCCATCTTAGGCTTCTTTTCCCCGTCATCTTTAAATACTTCTTCTCCATCGGCTGTTACCACGATGTTATCTAGATATACTCCTTTTTTGGACATTGCTCCATCTGTCACATACTCAAATTCAAATTTCATTTTTTTACCAACATAATCAGAGAGATCGATCTCCTCTTCTTCCCATTCTTCGAGATCGTCGCTCCACTCTTCTACTACTTCTATCTCGCCTGTTTCTACATCAATTGCATTTAGATATAAGAAGTCAAATTTTGCTTCAATACTCCTCCACATATCTACAGTCATAGTTGCTTCCTTAGCATCTGTGAGGTCGATTTTAGGAGTCGTAATTGTATTTTTCAAATTATTACCCTCATCTGAAAAATAAGCATAATCACCTTTAAAAGGTTTGGTAGGTGCATCCTTAACAATCTCAGGCATATCAATTTTAAGTACCATATTATTATCAATATCCTGGTTTACCGCTTCGTGTAACGTAAACTTTTGTTTCTTGCGCATATCAGCATAATCTACTACTTGCGGGGAAATCCATTTCCCACCATACATTTCTTGCAACATCATTTTAGACCAAGGATCGAGGCTGGTTGGTTCTGTTTGGAATACATAGCCTGTGTGACTACCGCTTGACATCAATGACCATGCCCCAACTGGAGAGTCATGCCCACCTTTATTCGTATCATATAAGTCCGGTAAGCCTAAATTATGACCATACTCATGGCTAAACACGCCTGGCGCCCCATCTTCTGGTTGAATCATGTAATCATAAGCGAGTAAATTAGTGCCCGGTATCTTTACAGGCTCTTTTAGGGTCCAACGATGAGACCAAATTGCATCTTCATCTTCCCCTGTTTCTTCTCCAATACCAGCATGTACCAGCATCAGATTGTCTAACATGCCATCTGGCTCATTTAAATCCCCGTCGCCATCAAGATCATAAGGGTCGCGTTGATCGTATTCCTCCTCATGACCTGCGATCGCTTGGCCTACCTGGTCCAACGTTTCAATGACTAAATCTCGTGGACGAGCATCTCCACCTTTCTTATTCCCTCCATAAAACTTATAGGAATGGTCAGCGGTAACCCAAGGTGTTACGATACCATTTACCGTCCAAGTATCACGCGATTGTCCTTCGTAATATTTAGCCATTGTGGTCATTGACGTACCTTCAGGCGTTGTGTAGCCACCCGGTTCAAACAACATTTTTTCATAATGCTCTTCATTAAAATCAGCTGTCCAAATCGAATCATTCACCTTAGGTAATTCATTGTGCAGGCGATCTGGAAATTCAACTAGGCTTACAACGATATTATCAACAAACATATCATCGTTGAAATTTCTAGAACGTTTCTTTCCTTTGAATTCAGACACATTCTGAATGACTTCTTCCTTAGCAGCTTCTTGGCTCCGCTTTGCCTCAGCACCAAAGGAGCTAGAAGTATCTGGACCATTCGGGATGCGCTTATCCTCCAAGTATTCACTGATGGAATCTATAATCTCTTCCTGAGTAGCATCTTCAGCTATAATGCCTCTTGCCTGAAGATTTTTTGCTAAACGATCAAGGTTAAGAGTTGATTCATCTACCGGAGAAAAATCAGCCTTTTTCACCGCTTTTACCTTTTGTTGCTTTGTAGCTTTCTTGCTCTTTGCTTCCGTAAGAGTTGGTACGCCTGCTATTGTACTTAGCAGCAGTGCGGATGCAACCATCGCGGATATCGACTTACTCCACTTCATCTGAAAACCTCCCTTTCCCCTGCAAAAAAAATTCTATATTTTGGTACATTTTTACCATTCTTTTCATTTTCTTAAAATCCTTTTACATTTTTTTATTTTTTTCGATAAAATCAGATATATATTTCGACAAATGTTCCACTTTCATTTAACTATCACCTCCGTCTATAGATGGAGATAAAAATCATTCGTTTGCGGGTATTAAATAGATTGATTCACTTGTAAAATAAAGGTGTAAAAGAAAGAAGCATCTGAAACTTTTTTTTTGAAATTCTATTCGCAACATGATATCATGTGAATTTATCGTTACTCACGTGATGTTTTTAATAACTACTAGGAGGTTTTGGATATGGAAATGAATCAAGTGTTAAAATTACTTTCCCATGCCAGCACTTTTTTTGCTCCCATCATTGGGCCCATCATTATCTGGTTACTCGCATCTGATCGATATGTAAAAAACGTGGCTCTACAAGCACTCGTTTTCCATATTTCTATGTCTGTTCTGATCGCTATCTCTTGGGCATTGTCATTCATACTAATCGGTGTTCCATTCCTCATCGTATTTGGAATCATGGCGCTCTATTGCCCGATCAAAGGTATATTCTACTCTCTTACAGGTAGAACGTACTACTATCCAATCATTGGTCGTCTGATCAACGGCTAATAAGGATTTTCATATAAAAAGCCAATGCCCACGTTTGACAACAGGCATTGGCTTTTCTATTTTCTATGCTAGTTTGTTATGATAATAAATAGCGATCCTCCGTAAAGCTCTCGCCCCGCGCCGTTTCAAAAGCTTGCAACAGCTCTTTTGTGGTCATATTGGCCTTTTGCTCCTGCCCCACATCCAAAATGATTTTACCCTCATGTAACATCAGCAACCGATTCCCTAGTGAAAGTGCTTGCTCCATGTTATGAGTAACCATGAGAGTCGTTAGCTGATCACGTTCAACAATCCGCTTGGTCAGTGCTGTTATGAGGGCAGCTCGCTTCGGATCGAGTGCTGCGGTATGTTCATCTAATAACAGGATTTTTGGCTTAGTAAAGGTTGCCATTAACAAGCTCAGAGCTTGACGTTGTCCACCAGATAACAGACCTACCTTAGCTTGCAGGCGATCTTCCAATCCCTGCTCCAATATGCTCAATTGTTCACTGAATAAGCTTCGTTTTGCCTTCGTAACGCCTAATCGGAACATTCTGCGCTCGCCCCGCGATAACGCGATAGCCAGATTTTCTTCTATGGTCATGTGTGGGGCTGTTCCTGCCATCGGGTCTTGAAATACTCGCCCGATATATTTCGCACGTTGATGCTCGGTTCTACGTGTTACATCCTGCCCATCAATTAGCACTTGTCCCCTGTCTGGCAACAAGGCGCCGCCAATCATATTTAGCAATGTTGATTTACCTGCTCCATTACTACCTATTACTGTTACAAAGTCACCCGGCTTCAAATGTAGGTGAATCTGCTGCAAAGCGATTTTCTCGTTTACTGTTCCACCGTAAAATACCTTACCAACATCTGTTAGCTTTAGCATGACTTGTTCCCTCCTTTACCTATGACGAGAAGATGTTTATTCATCCCACGCAACACATTTGGTAAAGTAAGTGCTATGATCACAAGCAAAGCAGTCATCAGCTTCATATCGCCAGGTGACAGACCAATTCTCAGAGCATAGGCAATAACAAACCGATACAGCAAAGAGCCAATAATAACAGCTAAGGTGGCTCTCATGATGCTTTTATCACCTACAACCACTTCTCCGATAATAACAGAGGCCAGTCCAATAATAATCATTCCGATCCCCATGTTAACATCACCAAATCCTTGGTATTGCGCTATTAATGCTCCAGACAAAGCCACCAACGCGTTAGAAAGGGCTAGTCCCATAATTAATGTTCCATCCGTACTAACACCATAGCTTCGTATCATAGTTGGATTATCTCCAGTAGCGCGTAAATCAAGTCCCAGATCAGAATGTAAAAAGTAATCCAACACCCCTTTTAAGATCAATACTCCCACTAAGAAGAGAAGAGCAACACCTGAAAAAAACGTAATTCCTTGAACGGTAAAGTCTGGAATAGATACATCTTTTGCTAAGGAATAAAGTGTGGTCTCGCGTAGTAAAGGGACATTTGATTTCCCCATAATCCGTAAATTAATCGAGTACAGCGCAATCATCGTTAAAATCCCTGCAAGTAAACCATTAATTTTTCCCTTAGTGGTGAGTACTCCTGTAAAGGCTCCTGCTAACGCTCCTACTCCTGTGGCAACTAATGTAGCTAACACGGGATGTGTTCCTCCCGTAATCAATGTGGCTGACATCGCTCCGCCCAATGCAAAACTTCCATCAACCGTTAAATCAGGAAAGTTAAGAATCCGAAAAGTAAGATAGACACCTAAAGCCATTACAGCAAATAATAATCCTTGTTCTAGAGCTCCCATCATTGCTACACTCATCTGTCATCCTCCTGTGCTCATCTCAGCTATCTATATTCAATCATATAATACGTATAGAAAACGTTGCTTCATCAAAGCTTAGCTCATGTAAATCAGTAGCTAAACATCAAAAAGAGGGCATCTCTGCCCCCATTGTTATTTCACGATTTCTTTCGCTTCTTTACGCAAATCATCTGAAATAGTCAAACCAAACGTTTGAGCAGCTTTCTCGTTAATGACTAATTCGGTATCTTTCCCTATTTCAACCGGTGTATCTGCCACACTCTGACCACTCAGAATCCGCGCGACCATTTCCCCGGTCTGTTTACCCATCTTGTAATAATCAATGCCATACGTAGCCACCGCACCGCGCTTCACAGTATCCATATCGGAAGCAAATACCGGCACCTTAGCCTTCTCCGCTACACTAAGCACGCCTTCAATGGAAGCAACCACTGTATTATCAATGGGAATAAAGATAGCTTCCACTTTGCCAACCAAGGATTGAGCGCCCATTTGCACTTCATTTTGACTGCTGATACCTGCCGGGACCACTTCAATACCCATTTTTTGACCAGCCGCCTGTAAATCCTTAACCTGGACCTCTGCGTTTACTTCTGCTGTGGTATAGATGACACCGATTTTTTTGATGCTAGGAATGAACCTTTGAACGAGCTTCAACTGCGCTTCCATCGATAATTTATCAGAAGTACCTGTTACGTTCTTATCTGGTTTGTCTAAAGAGCTTACTAACCCAGCTGATATAGGATCTGTTACCGTAGTAAATACCACAGGAACATCCTCAATCGCTTTAGCCAAAGCCTGCGCGGACGGAGTAGCAATCGCCACCGCCACATCTTTCTTGTCACTGGCAAACTTCTGGGCAATCGTAATCGAATTATTCAGCTCACCGTTCGCGTTCTGATAATCCACTTCCAGATTCTTACCTTCTTCAAAGCCTCTATCCTTTAATCCATCCTTGATTCCTTGATAAATGGAATCAAGAGCAGGATGCTGTACGAATTGGGATACACCGATTTTGACGTTCTTATCTTGAGCACTTTGTCCAGTTGCTGGGGTTGCTCCCTCCTGCTTTTCAGATGGTGCGGCCCCACATGCAGCTAATGACAATGCTAATCCAATGGACATCATAAACCTTGTTACTTTTCTCATCTTAACTCTCCTCCTCAGCTCTTGTGAAACCTGTTCTGTACTGGTCTAGCCTGCACTGTTTACATGAAACATATCTACTCTTCTCTGACTACTCTCTCAACTGTACTGCCTATGGTTCTTTTGTAATACATTATCTGATTTTTTGCAGGCTGTAAATATAATTTCTGAAATATGCTGAAATTAACAAATGGTTGATTGAAAATGATTACATCGCCCTTGAATATTCTTCATATACGTTTCAAAAAAAGTGGCGAGCCAAGTTCGGCTCGCCCAATTTAGTAGTGTGAAGGGAAGGTTATCATATGAAATCGGATGGGAGAAGCTATATGGTATAGCTAACACTAATTGTGTAGCTCTACACGCCTTTGAATGCGTTGCGATAAACCTCTGCTAGTTCGGTAACTAACGGCATTTTTGGGTTAGCAGTAGTGCACTGGTCTTCGAACGCGAGAACTGCTAAGCGATCTACTTCTTTTTCGAACGCTTCTTCGCTTACGCCATTCGCTTTAATGCTCATTGGAATATCTAAAGATTTACCTAATGTGACTACTGCTTGAATTAGGCTTTCTACGCCCTCTTCTGTTGTTTTAGCAGGCAGTCCCAGCAAGCGAGCGATATCAGCATAACGCTCATGAGCAATGAATTTCTCATATCGTGGGAAGGCTGCGAATTTATTTGGAATCGTTGCATTAAAACGAATCACGTGTGGCATCAAGATCGCATTAGAACGACCATGGGCGATATGGAATTCAGCACCCAACTTGTGCGCCAAGCTGTGATTGATTCCAAGGAAGGCGTTAGCAAATGCCATACCCGCAATGCAAGATGCATTGTGAACCTTTTGACGGGCAACCTCGTCTCCACCGTCTTTATAGGCACGTGGCAAGTATTCAAAGATGAGTTGAATTGCTTTTAGAGCCAGACCATCTGTGAAATCATTTGCCATAACAGACACATAAGCTTCCATCGCGTGAGTCAGGACGTCCATACCAGTATCAGCTGTAATTACTTTTGGCACAGTCATCACGAATTGTGGATCAAGGATCGCTACGTCAGGAGTTAATTCATAGTCAGCGATTGGATATTTCATGTTTTTCTCCCGGTCTGTGATAACGGCAAATGGTGTTACCTCAGAACCAGTACCAGAAGTGGTAGGAATCGCTACGAATTTAGCCATTCGACCTAGTTTCGGGAATTTATAGACACGTTTACGGATATCCAAGAATTTTTGGTATAGGTTTTGGAATTCTTCGTTTGGATATTCGTAGAACAACCACATCGCTTTTGCCGCGTCCATTGCAGAGCCCCCACCTAGTGCAATGATCACGTCAGGTTGGAAATCTACCATTAGTTCCGTACCTTTACGCACAGTTGTTACAGATGGATCCGGTTCTACATCGCTAAACACTTTGCAATGCACATATTCAGGGCGACTGCGTAGATTTTTCAACACTTTATCTACATAACCTAGTTTTACCATAGCTGGGTCTGTTACTATCACAGCGCGAGAGATATCCGGCATGTTTTGCAGATATTGGATAGAATTTTTCTCAAAGTAAATTTTCTCTGGGATCTTAAACCATTGCATGTTCACGCGTCGCTTCGCCACCTTTTTGACGTTGATCATATGCACAGCACTTACGTTGGTAGATACAGAGTTTCGACCATAAGAACCGCAACCAAGCGTTAGAGAAGGAATGAATTCATTGTAGATATCCCCGATCGCCCCTTGAGAAGATGGAGCGTTTACTACGATACGGCACGCTTTCATCCGCATTCCGAATGCTTCCATCAAATCATCGTCTTCTGTATGGATGACCGCTGTATGTCCAAGACCGCCAAATTCAAGCATTTCTTCAGCACGGCGGAATCCTTCATCCGCATTTTTCACTTTGTAACATGCAAGTACAGGACTTAACTTTTCACGGGATAATGGATGATCGGCACCTACCCCTGTCAGTTCTGCTAGTAGAATTTTCGTTTCGGGATCTACGTGTACACCAGCCATTTCAGCAATGACCGCAGCTGGTTTTCCTACGATATCCGCATTTACAGCGCATGTATGTTCATTTATGACCAATTTCTCCACTTTTGCCTTTTCAGCAGGTGTTAAGAAATGGCATTTATTAGAAATCATTAGTTGTTTTACTCGTTCATAGATTGGTTCGTCAATAATAACAGCTTGTTCAGAAGCGCAGATCATACCATTATCAAAGGTTTTGGATAGGATCAAGTCATTTACCGCACGCTCGATTACCGCTGTTCGCTCGATATAGCAAGGTACGTTACCAGGTCCTACACCAAGGGCTGGTTTGCCTGTACTATAAGCCGATTTCACCATGCCAGCTCCACCTGTTGCCAATACCAGAGCTGTACCTGAGTGGTTCATCAATTGTTTGGTTGCTTCTAGTGATGGTTGCTCAATCCACTGGATGCAATGTTTTGGAGCACCTGCTTTTATCGCTGCTTCATATAAGGTACGTGCCGCCTCTGCACTAGACTTCTGTGCAGATGGGTGGAAGGCAAAAATAATTGGATTTCTTGTTTTAATAGATATGATTGCTTTGAACATGGTTGTAGAAGTCGGGTTTGTTACAGGTGTTACTCCTGCCACTACACCAATTGGTTCGGCTATTTGGATGATACCGTTCTGGTCATCTTCATGAATGACGCCCACCGTTTTATCTTTTTTAATACTGTTATAAATATATTCCGTAGAGAAAATGTTTTTGATCATCTTATCTTCAAAAACACCGCGTCCTGTTTCTTCATGAGCTAATTTTGCCAAATATACATGCTTATCTAAACCAGCTAGCGCCATCGCTTTGACAATGATGTCTATTTGCTCTTGATCGTAATTAGCAAATTCTTTTAATGCTTGATTACCATTCTCCACTAAGGTATCAATCATTGTCTTTACTACCTCTTCTTTTGTTTGTTCTTGCACGTTTACTTCGTTGGCCATGGTTTCTTCCTCCTTATTATATAAGAAAGCATTTTATCCATAATTTTTTTGTGAAATATTTCACATTGTAGTTTATAAGGAACTATGGCTGTTTTTTCATGTAAGTCTTGTGCACAGAAGCTATCCCTCATAAACCACTTTAGAGCTGTTCTTTTTCTATCGAGCTCCTTGATACATTCTTATTTTACTCGATAAATGAAAATTAGTATGTGATGTTTGTCACACGAATTTTTATTCTTTTCCATCACTAACCTTTTTACACTTTACACTTATATCCTATCATGTTTCAATAAAAATCTGGTATGCTACATAAAAAGATACTTCTGTATCGTCCAATCTCCAGATGACATGATGAAGGAGTGGCTCTCAATGTCCATTACCATTACACCACAGGCAATTGCTTGGTTCAAAAAAGACTGGGGTTTCAAATCAGGTGATTCCATTCGTTTTTTCGTCCGATACGGAGGAGGCACCAGCCTACATAAAAGCTATTCCATGGGAATTTCAAAAGCAGATCCTAATGAAATTGCACTCACCAGTACGGTTGAAGGCATCACCTTCTTTTTTGAGAAAGATGACATGTGGTTTATTGAAGATAAAAGCATGACCGTTGACTTTAATGAAGGCTTAGAAGAAATTACATTCTCTTTCCAATAGGAAAATATATAGAAAAGCAGGCTCAGTTGAAGGAATTCTCTATTCTTTCTCTGTCACCTGCTTTTTCTATTACACCCACTCGCTAGTGATTTTTTATTGGGCTGTATACCCACCATCAATAGCGGCAGCTGTACCGGTTACTCCTTTTAACCTATCACTTACGAGCATAGAAGCATAATCTGCAATCTCCTCTACAGACAACAATCTCCTTTGAGGTACTAATGGATAAATGACTTCCTCCAGTACTTTTTCTAAAGGTACCTTACGAGTAGCTGCCAAATCCTTCAACTGATTTTGTACCAAAGGCGTATCAACATAACCAGGGCACAGAGCATTTACCGTAATTCCATGTGCCGCTCCTTCTAATGCAGCCACTTTCGTTAGACCAATCACTCCATGTTTTGCACTGTTGTAAGCTGCTTTCCCTGCAAATCCGATCAATCCATTTATGGAGGACATATTTAAAATACGCCCATACCTCTGCTGTTTCATGACAGGGAATGCATGCTTAATCCCTAAAAACGGCCCCACTAGCATGACTTTCAACAACAACTCAAAACGTTCTGTAGGAAATTCTTCGATTGGGGACACATGCTGTAAGCCTGCATTGTTAATTAAAATCTCTAGTCTGCCATACTCTTCGACAACTTTTTGTACGCTTGCTACAACATGCTCCTCTTTTGAAACATCACAGCATAAACCGATGGCCTTATATCCCTGCTGACGAAGCTTCTTAGCGGACTCAGAAATCGCTTCTTCCTTTAGATCAGCGATGGCAATAATCGCACCTTCCTTAGCAAAATGCTGGGCCATTTCATAACCAATGCCACTCGCAGCCCCAGTAATTAACGCTACTCTTTGATCTAATAATCCCATCAGACATTCCTCCTGTGCCTTTTTATCATTGCAAAGAATTTTCATCTCTACCTTTTTCAACGCTCTTTAGAAAATGGAAACCACGAAAGCGAGCAGGAAAACCGTAACCGTTTTCAATATTGTAATGATAAAAATGTCTTTGTAGGATTGACGGTGAGTAAGTCCGGTGATAGCCAACAATGTGATAACAGCACCATTATGCGGTAACGTATCCATGCCCCCAGAAGCCATAGAAGCAATCCGATGTAATAGTTCTGGTGAAATACCAACGGCATTTGCAAGTTCTAAGTACTGTTTCCCCATCACTTCCAAGGCAATTGACAAACCTCCAGAAGCAGAACCAGTCATACCAGATAACACGTTCACGGCTAAGGCCTCTGATACAAGTGGATGATTGCTTGCTCCCAAAATCCAGCCTTGAATGATTTTAAAGCCTGGTAATGTTTTAACAACGTTCCCAAAGCCTACTTCAGAAGCCGTGTTAAAGATGGCAAGTAAAGCACCCATGGCTGCTGTGGTAAGTCCGGCTGCTAGCTTGTTATGTACTGCTTTTACATTGATGGCCAAAGCTGTAATGACCCCTACTAACAATGCAATGACCAAAGCCCATGAAGAAGCTACCGTTTTTACATTCTCAATCTTGAATTTTTCTTTGAGCATAGCCGGATCGTACCAACTATCAACAGCAATGAAGCCTCTGCTTAATAGGAAATTGGTGAGGAGCACAAGCAATAAAGGCAAGATCGCCAAGGCTATATGAGGATATTTTTCTGCTTCTTTTTCTTCTGGTTCATTCTTGTGATTGTCACCATAGCCCTCTCCTGCTATGGCTGCTTGCTTGCGACGTCTTTCCAACCAGAGCATTCCACCTAAAAAAATCAGTAGCGCTCCCGCAATACCAACAAGTGGAGCCGCATAGGCATCTGTCCCAAAATAATTAGTCGGAATGATATTTTGAATCTGTGGTGTACCAGGCAACGCATCCATCGTAAATGTAAACGCTCCTAAAGCTATCGTCCCTGGAATCAAGCGTTTTGGTATGTTAGCCTCCCGAAAAAGAGCCGCTGCAAATGGATATACTGCAAAAGCTACAACGAACAAGGACACGCCACCATAGGTTAGGATTGCGCAAGCTAAAACAATGGATAACATAGCGCGTTTTGATCCTAAGCCTTTAACGATTGTCTGTGCGATAGAACCAGCTGCTCCGCTTAATTCCATCACCTTACCGAAGATCGCCCCCAATAGAAATACAGGAAAGAATGCTTTAATGTAATTAGCCGCATTTGTCATAAAGGTTTCTGTATAGCTTGGCATCAGTGCCAATCCTGATAAGGCTACAGCCAATAGAGTAAAAATCGGGGCAAATACGATAACGGGGTACCCACGATAAGCAAAAAACATCAGAAGACTCAACGACACAAGAATCGCTAAAATCTCTAAAAACATAAATAATTCCCCTCTTTCATGTGACAAAATTGTGTCTACCCTCTATGTAAAGCACGATTTATGCCATTCACTCCACAAGAAGTATTTTTCTACATCATTCCAGCAAATTTGACAGATACTATCAGCATTTTCACCGTGGTTCACTCTCTTATAAGCTGGTTCCATCTGAATACTTATCGTAATAAAAAGTCCAAACTTTCGGAAAACAAATTCGATCCGTAGCCCTCTTTCTACCAACACAGAAGGAATCACCTCTATTTATACCTAGTCTTTCTCCTATACATAATAAGAAAGTCCAAGATTATGGACTCATTCCAAAATCTTGGACTCAATACTTCACTTGTTTCGTTTGCTCACTCAATTGCTTCTCCCACTTCTGATAAAAGCTGGACTTACTAATCCCGAGTAATTTGGCCGCCTCCCGTTTATTTCCACCAGATAGTTGAACGGCCTGTTGCAAAGCTTCTAGTTCGGCCTTTGCCAAACACTCCTTTAAACTAGGAAACCGACTTTGTTTCACCATGCTTCTTGATGTGGATGTTGGTAACAGAATATGTTCAGCCCGAAGCCAATTTCCCTCCATCATATGCATGGCACGCTCCAATACATTACGCAACTCTCTCACGTTCCCTGGCCAGCTATGATAGCGCAGGACATCCCACACCTCTTCATCCATTCCCTTGACCACAATCCCAGTCGACTCAATCAACTGCTCTCTGAGACTCTCTATTAAGTATGGTAAGTCTTCCAGCCTATCCCTAAGCGGCGGTATTGTAACGGTGACAACATGCAATCGATAAAACAAATCCTCACGAAATGTACCTGCTTTCATTAAAGCAATCATATCTTTATTAGTAGAAGCGATTACTCGTACGTCCAGTGATATTGGCCGACTTCCTCCAACTCGCTCTACCTCTTTTTCTTGCAAAATGCGTAAGAGCTTGGCTTGCAGAGCAAGTGGCATGTCCCCAATCTCATCTAAAAGGATGGTACCTCGATCAGCCAGTTCAAACTTACCTTTTTTTCCTTTGCGTAAAGCTCCAGTAAACGCTCCCTCTTCATACCCAAACAGCTCAGATTCCAGTAAATTATCAGGGATAGCCGCACAATTGACACGAATAAAAGGTCCCATCGCCCGTTGACTTGCCGCATGGATAGCATGCGCAAACAGCTCTTTTCCTGTGCCACTCTCTCCTGTAATGAGTACCGTTGTATCGCTTTTGGCTACTTTCATCGCCAGTTCCTTACATTTATTCATCAAATCGCTGGCGCTTACAATCTGCTCAAATCGATAGGTTGCTCCTAATTTCCTATGTAGTTCTCCTTTATAGTAATCTAATTCTTGCTTTAATTGATCCACTGTAGCTGACAGGGCGTGTAGTTGCCTCACATCCTGAAACATGACGGTTCCAAGTACGGCAATCATTCTTTCTTCCCGATATATGGGGACACGGTTCGCTATCATCTCACGTCCATTAATACGCTGAATCTCAGCCAGCTCTGCTTTGCCAGTCTTGGCTACCACATGCATTCGCGTGTTTTCGATAACCCCCGTAACGTGTTTACCGATGGGGTCGACTATCCCGATAAAATTCCGATAATTATGATTCATCATCAGAATAATACCCTCTGGATCGGTCAACACGATACATTCATATGCTTTTTCAAACACCTCTTCTAATAGTTCCAAATAATCTGACGATGCAGCGGAATGAAATGTCATCGTTCATCCCCCTCCTGGATAGTAACAATCGATATTATCACACTTTTCTAACAACAACAAACATAAGTTTAATCTCCCCTGATATCATAAACAGATTATAATACATGGCCCAAAATGTGCAGATTGATCCCTGATACGATCAGAACTAATGGTAATCATAACCACAATTTTCTCTGTTACTCACCTCCACCATGCTCCTAAATATAACAAATGTGCTCTTTCCCCTACATTTTACCTGTCAACACTCTCTCCATTTTCGATCATATTGATCCAGCTTCATCCCTTTAACCACTTGAACTCTTCCTTATTCCTCCTTTTCTCATCAAATTTTAATAGGAATTATTATCTATTTTTACCATCTATCTACGGCTTTTTCAGCTCTTGCAACTTTGTTATTCTGAGTTTGCCGAAACTTCCCAAATCATGAGAAGTGCGGGGGATTACCAATGGTGCTAGGCTTATGCTGATCGCCTGGGGTGAATCGCGCATGATTCTGCGTAGGGTTGTATCCTCAATCCGAATCCGACAACTAACCTCGTAGGTAAAAAAAAGGAGCGATGAGAAATGAAGAAAAAATGGATGTCTAAAACAGTATTTGCATTGGCAGTAGGAATGGCAGTAAGTGGGCTCGCTACTTCTGCGTTGGCTGCTTCTCCAATGGTCATGGTGAAACAGTTGCCGATCCAACAAGGTACTACTAATAACCTTGATCTGAATGCATTGTCTGATCTACTTAATCAGAAGCAAGGAAACGCCAAGGATTGTCTTCCTACCGATGTATTGAATAGCCTTTTGAGCCAAAATAAGGACAAGGGGAATTCTATCTTTGATCAATTGAAAAATAAAGAAGATTGCGATATTAAAGAACCTTCTAGATCAAAAGACAAAAATCGCTGGGCAGACAGGGAAACTTCTAATAAGGATTGCGATGAAGCTTCTGTAGACGAACAGGAAAAACCTTCCATCGAAGAACCAGTAAAAGATAACGATTCAAAAGAGAACGTATCTTCTGAAGCAAGCGCAATGGTAAACGAAGTAGTAGATATCGTAAACCAGGAGCGTTCAAAGGCTGGTCTGAAACCACTTAGCATGGATAACGAACTATCTAAAATGGCAACAGACAAAGCAAAAGACATGGCAAAAAACAATTATTTTGATCATAACAGCCCAACTTACGGATCTCCATTCGACATGATGGAGCAGTATGATATTTCCTTCCGTACAGCTGGTGAAAACATCGCACAAGGACAACGTTCTGCAAAAGAAGTCATGAAAGACTGGATGAACAGCAGCGGACACCGTAAAAACATTATGAATTCTTCCTTCACAACAATCGGAGTAGGATACTATAACGGTTACTGGGTACAAGAATTCATCGGATAAGTAGATCATCTTGTAATAAAGTGGTCGACTATCCCATCCATGTTACATATACATACAGACGAAATTCATCATTTCGTCTGTCTTTTTTTATGCCTTTTACTGCTCCATTGATTTTCCCCAGTTGGACAAGATAATGTAATACTAGGAAACAAAGACAAGCCTGTGTCCAAACCGGAGGAATCAGTTATGAAAAATCGCTTTACGATTGGCAAGATGGCTCGTATGCATCGTATCGCCGAATCAACTCTTCGCTACTACGATGAAAAAGGTATTTTTCAGCCTAAAACAATTGATCAGAAAACACAATACCGTTACTACACAATTGACCAATTCTCCACATTAACCTCTATTAAGTTTTTTCGCCATTTAGGTATACCATTACTAGAGATTAAAAGATTTATGGATGAACGTACACCAGATTTGGCTTTGGACATTCTTGAAAAACAAAGTGAATCGCTCAAACAAAAACAACAAGAAATCGCCTACATGTTAAATCGGTTGGAAAGTAAGATCACAACCATCAAACAAGGCGTAGATAAAGTGGATACTACTGTAGTCTTTAAAGATTTGCCGAAGCGCTATATTCATTCCATGGTCGTGGAAGCAGACCTAACTGATGAAGACTGGGAATATCATTTACATGTATTGCAAAGCGATCTTCAGCTTTTAGAGGTATCGTTATTTGCTGGTGATATTGGTACTTCCGTGTCCAAATCCTCCATTCTAAAAGGAGAATATCAAGATTACAACAGTTTATTCATCATGATTGATGATCTACCGGTTGAGAAGGAGCGCTACCCCAGCATTCCGGCTGGGCTGTATGCATGTACAATGCATTATGGCTCATATGAACAGCTCGGCCAGTCATATGAGCGTCTGCTTTTAGCTATCAGAGAACGCAATTATGAAATCACTGGTAAATCCTATGAGCTTGGCATTGTGGACTTGGCTATCACTAGCGAATCGGACGAATTTGTTACTGAAATCCAAATACCAGTACAATCCTCGGAATACCCTCCAAATAACTAATGCTTTTTGACAACTAGCAAAAAAATTGCTTGCGACCCCTTGAGCTTCAAGTAGCTTGAAGGTTTACAATAAAAGCTATCACAAGGAGGTCGTATTATGACAGACGCAGCAATTAAACTAAGGGAGACCCCCGTGCCTAAGCTATTTATCTCGTATCTCATCCCTTCCGTACTCGGCATGCTACTTATGTCGATTAATATTTTTGTCGATGGGGTATTTGTCAGTCGCGGGGTGGGCCCAGAGGGATTAGCCGGGGTAAACATCTCCGTACCCGCCTTTTCCATCTTCCTCTCTATCTCACTTTGGATCGGAATGGGTGGAGCTACTCTTTACTCTGCTGCCTTGGGAAGAAATGAAGTAACACACGCTCGCCAAATTTTTACGCAATCTTTTACGCTGGCAGTCCTATTAGTTAGTCTGATCATGGTGGTTTGCTTACCCAATATTGAACAAATTGCCTATATTTTTGGGGCTGACAAGGCGATCTTACCTTATGTACTTGATTATTTAAGCGTGTTGTTAACTTTCGGGATGATTTATGTATTAGAAAACATCTTGAGCATTTTTATCCGTAATGACGGAAACCCCAAGCTAGCAATGATGGGCCTAATCGTCACATCGGTTCTTAACATACTATTTAATTATATCTTTATTTTCATGATGGGAATGGGTGTAAAAGGAGCTGCCTACGCTACTGTATTATCGGCTGCTTTTGGTTTTTTGGTTCTACTCACTCACTTTTTTACGAAAGGTAGTACATTGCGTTTTGTGGCTTTCCGTATTCATCTAAAGGAAATCGGACAAATATTAAATATTGGTTTTCCTAGCTTTATTGCGGAGAGCACCATTGCAATCACTACCCTTGCGTATAACCTAGCTTTTATGAAATATCTGGGGACACAGGGTGTCGCAGCGTACGCCATCGTCAATTATATCCATGCGATGCTATTGCTGTTGTTCATGGGGGTAGGAGCGGCTTTGCAACCGATTGCTAGCTTCCATTATGGCGCCAGATTAAGTGAACGACTGCGAACTAGCTTACGATTAACGGTAAAAACGGGCTGGGGCTTCGGAGCCGTCGCTCTACTATTTGGAGTTTTGTTTTCAAACGTATTTATCATGTTGTTTGATATTCAGTCAAAAGAGCTGATTCAAATTACTGTGAACGGGATGAATCTATTTTTCATCAACTATCTTTTCTTAGGATATAATTTGGTCTATGGGGAATATTTCCAAGCCATTCAGAAGATACGTAAATCACTATGGATTATTTTAACTCGTGGTGTCTTGCTGGTCATTCCTTTGCTGTTTATCTTACCTCAATGGTTCGGGGTAAATGGCATTTGGTTGGCAGTCCCTTTAGCAGAAGCCTTGACTGCACTCGGGATTAGTATGCTGAATCGAAAAACTCCACCTGTCCCGCAATTCACAAAACAGGAAACAGAAGTTACTCTATAAAAAATCTAAAAAGGTAGCCTATAAGCGCTACCTTTTTTATATGCATGGCTAAACCCGTTTACTGTGTTGCATCTATTTTTAATTTATGAAGTAAGGCTTCAGCAGCCTCCATCGTAACCTCACCTAATGTTGGATGAGCGTGGATTGTTAATGCAATATCTTCAACTGTCATACTCGCTTCGATTGCTAAACCCATTTCGGCGATCATTTCCGATGCGCCGCTTCCCACGATTTGAGCACCTACTAATAAACCGTCTTCTTTACGCGCAACTAGCTTCACGAACCCTTCTTTTGCATTTAATGCAAGCGCACGACCGTTTGCTGAGAATGGGAATTTCGCTGCTTTTACTTCCATACCTTCTGCTTTTGCTCGCTCTTCAGTGTAACCAACTGTTGCTAATTCAGGATCTGTGAAGCAAACTGCTGGAATCGCTAAGTAATCAACGATCGAGCGCTTACCTGCGATAGCTTCAGCAGCTACCTTCCCTTCGTAAGATGCTTTATGGGCAAGCTGTGGACCAGCAATAATATCACCAATCGCAAAAATGTTCGGGAGGTTGGTACGGCATTGCTGGTCAACTTTTAATAAACCGCGGTCAGCAAACTCGATGCCGATTTCCTCAAGACCCATATCGTCAGTATTTGGCCTGCGACCAACTGTTATTAATACATAGTCAGCTTCAACTTTCTTTTCTTCGCCTCCATTTTCGTAGGTAACGATTACACCGTTTTCAGATTCTTCAACACCTTTAGCAGATGCATCTACTACTACTGCAACGCCTTTCTTCATAAGGCCTTTTTTCACAACTTGAGTCATTTGTTTATCGAAGCCAGATAAAATATCTTTACCTCCTTCGATAATTGTTACTTCAGAACCAAGGGTAGCGTAAGCAGAACCTAATTCTGTACCGATGTAACCGCCACCGATTACAACTAATTTATTTGGAACTTCAGTTAAATTAAGTGCACCTGTAGAGTTAATAACACGTTTTGTAAAATTAAAGGTTGGAATTTCAATGGGGCGTGACCCAGTTGCTAAAATTACATTTTTACATGTATATGTTTGAGTTGAATCATCGTTGATTACGCGTACAGTGTTAGCATCTATGAAATAAGCTTCACCTTTTACGACATCTACATTATTGCTTTTTAATAAGCCTTCAACGCCGCCTACTAATTTCTTTACAACGCCATTTTTATATTCTTGCACTTTTACGAAGTCAACTTTCACAACAGAAGCTAAAATACCCATATCGTCTGAATACTTCGTTTGCTCTAAACGGTGTCCTACAGAAATAAGGGCCTTTGATGGGATGCAACCGACATTAGCACATACACCACCAAGGTTTTCTTTTTCAATAATTACCACTTGTTGCCCTAATTGTGAGGCTTTGATTGCAGCAACATATCCGCCAGGTCCAGAACCAATTACGATTGTTTCAACCTCTATCATATCCTTTTCACACTCCTTTAAAATTGGAAAACAGTAGACCAAAATCGCTTATCCCATAGTCGCTTTCAAATTTAGTGAAAGTAATAATCATACGCATACCACCAAATAAAAGACCGATCGGTCTTTTATTGTTCAATTAAAAACGGCAATAGTGCCGTTATGAAC